>DASYQG010000470.1:0-12036 GCA_036005825.1 Chitinophagaceae bacterium
AACTGTTATTAATAAGGAGAGGGAAGGAGCCTATCTTGGAAAAACTGTACAGGTAATTCCGCATATAACCGATGAGATAAAACGCCGGATGAAAATGCTTGGTGAGAATGGTGAATGGGATATTGTGATCACAGAGATCGGCGGAACTGTCGGTGACATTGAATCGCTGCCCTATATTGAGGCAGTTCGTCAATTGCAATGGGAATTACCGGAAGAAGATCTGTTGGTAGTTCATCTTACATTGATCCCTTATTTAAAAGCTGCAAAAGAATTGAAGACTAAGCCAACACAGCACTCAGTAAAATTGTTAAGCTCGGAAGGTGTGTTTCCTGATGTGATCGTTTGTCGCACTGAAGAGCCGATCACTAATGATATAAAAAGAAAGATCGCTTTATTCTGTAATGTGAAGCCGGAAGCTGTAATTGAAGCAAGAGATGCGAGTACAATCTATGAAGTGCCGCTGATAATGATGGAAGAAAAGCTTGATGAAATCGTTTTAAAGAAATTAGATATTCCTAATAACAAAGAACCGGAATTAGGGAAATGGAGAGAATTTTTGAACAAGCTTAAAAACCCAAAATCAAAAGTTACAATTGGATTGATCGGGAAATATGTGGAGTTGCAGGATGCTTATAAATCTATTTTGGAATCATTTGTCCATGCAGGTGCTATTAATGAATGTAAGGTGCAGGTGCAGTATATCCATTCGGAATTTATTACTGAAGATAATGTGGGAGAAAAATTAGCCGGTCTTGATGGATTATTAGTTGCTCCTGGTTTTGGACATCGTGGTATAGAAGGAAAAATTACTGCTGTTAAATTTGCAAGAGAGAAAGGGCTGCCATTCTTTGGTATTTGCCTCGGTATGCAAATGGCGGTGATAGAATATGCAAGAAATATTTTAGGGATCAGGAATGCTCATTCAACTGAGATGGATCCCACAAGTGATGAACCGGTAATAGATATGATGGAAGAACAGAAAAAAATTACCATGAAGGGTGGAACAATGCGATTAGGTTCTTACGCATGTGATATAAAAGAAGGAACACTGGCACATAAAATTTATGGAAAGTTACAGGTAAGTGAAAGACATCGTCATCGTTATGAATTCAACAATAAATATCTCTCACAATTTGAAAATAATGGTATGATCGCAAGTGGTCGTAACCCACAAACTGGCTTAGTTGAGATAATGGAAATTCCATCGCATCCTTTCTTTATTGGAGTTCAATATCACCCCGAACTAAAAAGTACCGTTGAAAGTCCGCAACCTTTGTTTGTTCACTTTGTTGGGGCTGCAAAGAAATACTGTGAAAACAAACCAACTGTTAAAAATTTGCAGTTGAAGGATGTTGTAATTTGAGATGGTTATGTTTAAGGTTTTAATTTTTAATTTCAAGGTTTTAGACTCTGAACTTAGAACTCATAACTCCGGTCTCTTCTCCCTATCTTTGCCCACTCCAAATTTTTAGCTCCATGAATTTTGATCGTAATACGGTTATCGGTGTTGCATTGTTAGCCTTGCTTTTTTTCGGGTTGTTTTATTTCAATAACCAGGAACAGGCAAGGGTTTTAAAAGCTAAAGCCATTGAAAAAGCCAAACAAGACTCCATTGCAAAGGCCTCACAACCTAAGCCGAAAATGGAAACTTCTAGTCAGAAAAAGGATTCTTCAGATATTAATACGCCTCAGATAACAAGTGCAAGCGGCGCATTTCAAAAAAACACTGTAGGAACTGAGAAACTTGATTCAGTTGAAAATGATCTTATCAAAGTTGTGTTTACTAATAAAGGTGGACAGATGAAATGGGTGGAACTAAAGAACTTTAAAGACCAGCAAAAGAATCTTGTGCGGCTTGCATCTACAAGCTTTGATAAAATTGATTATAAAATCAAGAGTGATTCAGGGCTAACAGGAAATATTATTGATTTTTATTTCACACCTGGTAATGTTGTTGCAAAGGGAGATTCTGTTCAAACTATTTCTTACACACTTGGAGATAGTTCAGGTCGTTCTATCACTCATGAATTTGTTTTGAGGAAAGATGACTACATGATCGATTTTAATGTGAAGCTCAGCAAGGCAAATACTTTTTTAGATAATGAAACCATGAACCTGCAATGGCAATACAGGGCATTGAAACAGGAAAAAGATCTGTCTTATGAAAGAACGAACTCACAAATGGGATATGTAATGGATGGAGATTTTGATTATTTCACGATCGGTCGCCGGAGTGATGTTCAATTTGGAAAACCAGTTCAGTGGGTGGCCATGCGCCAACGATTTTTTAATGGAATATTAGTTGCAAAAGATAATTTTTCCGGTGGTAAGATGGAATGGAACTCACCTAATGATTCCGCTACAGTGGTACAATCAACTGCAACTTTACAACACGTTGCAAAAGGTTCAGATGTTACTATCCCTCTGTCTGTTTATTATGGCCCAAGTGATTTTCGTATTCTAAAAAAATACGATAAGCAAATGGGGAAGCTGGTTAATCTTGGACAAGGTATCTATGCATTTGTAAGACCGATCAATAAGTTTATTGTGCTACCAGTATATGATTTTTTCAGCAGATTGGTGGGTAGCTATGGCATAGCAATTTTGTTGCTCACATTTGTGATCAGGCTGCTTATTTCGCCACTTACCTATACAAGTTATTTAAGTGGCGCTAAAATGAAAGTGCTTCGTCCTGAAATTGAAAAGCTAAAAGCAAAACATGGGGCTGACCAGCAAGCAATGAGTATGGAGCAAATGAAACTTTTCAGGGAAGCCGGTGTAAATCCATTAGGAGGATGTATACCAGCATTATTGCAGATCCCTATCTTCTTTGCGCTGTATAGTTTTTTTAATTCTTATGTTGATCTGCGTGGGCAAAACTTTTTATGGGCAAATGATCTGTCTGCTTATGATTCAATTTTAACCTGGGGAAATATCCCGGTGATAAGTTCTATCCTTGGTAATCATTTAAGTTTATTTACAATCACGGCATGTCTTACCAGCTTTCTTATTTCGCTTTACAGCATGAGCATGACGCCAGATCAAAGCAATCCTGTTTTGAAATACATGCCATACTTTTTCCCGATATTTCTTTTATTCATCTTCAATAGGCTGCCGGCGGCGCTAACCTGGTATTATACAGTGTCAAACCTTGTTACGCTAGGCCTTCAATTTGTGATCCAGAATTATATTATCAATCATGATAAAATTTTGGCTAATATGGATGAGAACCGGAAAAAACCAAAATCAAAATCAAAGTGGCAGGAACGGTTTGAGCAAATGCAGGAGCAGCAAAAAAAGCTAAAAGACATTCAGGCAAAAGGCAAACGCTGATTGTTAAATCAGGGAATTTGTTAATAAGCCTTTGCAATGCTATACAACTATTTGGCTAACTTGGCACGTCTTTTTAGTACTTTTAAACCAATGAAAAAGATCACTAAATCATTCGCTATTGTATTAAGTCTTTTATGGGTTTTTAATGCAAGAGCTCAGAAAAGAATTACTGAAGGAACTATTTCTTATGATATCGTTGTGAACACCGGGAATAGCAATCCTTCAATTGCAGATATGTTCAATGGAGCTACAAGCATTGTTTATTTGAAAGGCTATCAAACCCGTTTTGAAAGAGTAAGTTCACTTGGAGTTGAATCTACAATTGTTGACGGAAAAACCGGTAATGTAAATGTGTTAAAAGAATATGGTGAACAGAAATATATGATCACCATGACACCTGCTAACTGGAAAGACGCAAATAAAAAATATGAGGGTATTGTTTTTGAATACAAAGATGAATACAAAGATATAGCAGGCTATAAATGTCAGAAGGCGATTGGTACTATGAAAGACGGAACAACCATCAATGTTTTTTTTACAAAAGACCTTGTAGCAAATAACAGGGAATTTGAATACGCCTATAAATCTTTACCTGGCCTTGCAATGGAATTTGAAACAACCATTGGAAGTTTGAAAGTAACTTATACAGTTTCAAAGGTCAACTTCGGCATTGTGCCTGCAACAAAGTTTGAATTACCCAAAAGTGGATTCAGAGTTATGACATATGAAGAAAGCAACAGCGCAGGAAAAAGTAAGTAAGAAGATTATCTATTTATCTGGGGAATTCCAACAGTAACTTTTATTTTCTGAGGAATAATCGTTTTAACTGGCAATATATAAGTCATATTACCTTTTTGATAAGTAACAAGTGAGTTACGTGTAAATGTATTGTTCTGAGTTTGCTGATTGATGATCTGGCTACCACGATATTGATAACCTGATCTCAAAGTAAACTTGCCAGGAGTGATCGTTGGCCTGGAATTTAATAATGAATTTTTCTTTTCTTTAGATCTACCATCACCTAACGTAGCAAAAGCTGCAACGGATACACCTATTAAAAATAGTGTTGCCAGCTTTCTCGATAGCACCAGTTTAAATATATTTTGGTAGTTCTTCATCCGTAAGCAAATATAAAAACAAAAATATTCATAAAACAAACCGTCTATCCACAATTTTGTCTTTTATTTAACGCCCAAAACGGAAAAAAGTTATTAAAAGTTGCCTGTTTTTATAAAAATGGCTAAATTGACCAAACTCCTGACACCATGAAAGAAAATCCACTCCGGAAAGACAACAGTGAACTGCAGGAAATACTGAAAAGATACGAGAATCTTAAAAAGGGCCGCAGCAACTCCTACATTGACGAAGAATCTTTCGAAAAGATCATAGATTATTTTGATGAAAAAGAAGACATCAGCAGCGCCTTAGAAGCCGCTGAAACGGGAGCTGAACAATATCCTTTCTCATCAACTATGCTTATTCGAAAGGCGGATCTGTTAATTGCCACTCATAAATATCGTGATGCATTAAACCTTCTTGAACATGCGGCGATGCTTGACAGCAGCGATATAAATGTTTACATACTAAAAACCGATGCCTACCTGGCTTTGGATAAACAGGAAAAAGCTGTTGAAATCCTTGAGCAGGCTCTTGCACTCTTTATTGGAGAAGAAAGAATTTCCCTGCTTTTTGAATTGGCAGATGTTTATGACGATTACCAGGAATTTGAAAAAGTGTTTGATTGTTTGAAATTGATATTAGAGCAAGAACCTAATAATGAAGAGGCGTTATACAAAATTTGTTTCTGGACAGATTTTACAGGAAGGAATGAAGAGAGTATCAAGCTTCATCAAAAGATCATTGATGAGTTTCCTTATAATGAGCTGGCATGGTTTAACCTGGCGGCCGCTTACCAGGGAATAAAATTATATGAAAAAGCTCTCGATGCCTACCAATATGCAATAGTAATAAATGAAAAATTTGATTACGCCTATCGTAATATGGGTGATGCATATATACGATTGAAAAAATATAAAGAAGCGATCGAGGTATTGCAAAAAGTATTGGAATTAACAAAGCCGGAAGCGTTAATTTATGAAGCGCTTGGTTTTTGTTATGATAAACTTCATAATAATGGACAGGCAAGATTTTATTACAGGAAAGCATCACATATTACACCCGAGGACAGTAAACTCTTTTATAAGATCGCTTGTACTTATTTTAACGAAGGACAATGGGAGAGTGCCGCCAAACAACTGGAGACAGCTTTGAAGATCCAGCGCCATCAATTAGAATATAATTTGCTAATGGGTGAATGTAAAATGCAACAAGGATTTTATAAAGATGCAATTCAATATTTTTCTGCTATAGTAACAACACGTCCAAAAAATAAAAAAGGCTGGGAAGCACTTGTAAGGTGTCTTTATAAGGCTGAATATTTTGAAGAAGCAAAAGACCAGGTAACAACGGCATTAAAAATTTCGGATAGACAGCCAATATTTCTCTATTATCTCAGTGCAATACTCTTTGCTTTAGGTAAAACAAAAGAAGCCATTTTACAACTTGAACATGCGATGGCAAAGTCCCCAAAACTTGTAAAACAATTTGTAGAGCTAAATCCTTCTATTCTTCAAAACCATCATGTAGTAGATGTGATCTCCAAAGCGAAAAGAAGACGTTAAATTTTAAGAACTATTGCATAACCAATTGCTGATAATGTTCAGATACACTCTGCTCATTCTTTCCTATTTTTGCGGCCATTGCAACTTTACTGTTTAGACAAAATTGCTATTCAATAAAATCAATTATGAATTTTAATTTAAGTAACATTCCGGATCGTAATCAAAAGCCTCGTACGTCCGGGCTTACGATGGTGATGGATAAGGGACTTAGTATAAATGAGGCAAAGAATTTTTTAAGTGTTTCGCATCCGCATGTTGATATCGTGAAGCTTGGTTTCGGAACTTCATTTGTCACTCCTAATCTAAAAGAAAAGATCGAAGTATATCAATCTTATGATATTCCAATTTACTTTGGCGGCACTTTGTTTGAAGCATTTTTAATCCGTAACCAGTTTGAAGATTATATAGCTGTTTGTAAAGAATATGGTATTACCTATATGGAAGTCAGTGATGGTTCAATTACAATCCCACATTCAGAAAAATGCGGATATATAGAAAAACTAACCAAACATGGTACAGTTCTGAGTGAAGTTGGAAGCAAAGATGCAGAACACATTATTCCCCCTTATAAGTGGATAGAGTTAATGAGAGCCGAATTAAATGCTGGTGCCACCTATGTGATTGCAGAAGCAAGAGAAGCAGGTAACGTTGGAATTTATCGCGGTTCGGGTGAGGTAAGAGAAGGATTAGTGCAGGAAATTTTGACTCAGATCCCTGCCGAAAAAATCATCTGGGAGGCGCCGCAAAAAGCACAACAACTCTATTTTATAGAATTGATCGGGTGTAATGTAAATCTTGGAAATATTGCACCTACAGAAATGCTCCCATTGGAAGCAATGCGGGTTGGACTTCGTGGTGACACTTTCCATTTATTCCTCAATAAAGAAGAAGCCTGATGCGATTATTTGGTTTGATCGGATTCCCGTTGTCACACTCTTTTTCAAAAAAGTATTTTACAGAAAAATTTGAGAGGGAAGGGTTAAGTGATTGCAAATATGAAAATTTTCCTATTGCATCTATTGATGACTTGCGAAAGATACTTTCTATGCAGGGTTTGGAAGGATTGAATGTGACCATTCCATATAAGGAAAGAGTGATCCCGTTCCTTTATCAATCTTCAGCAGTAGTAAGAAGGATCAAAGCTTGCAATTGTATAAAAATAAAAGACGGCAAGCTACATGGATATAACACAGATATAGCTGGCTTTGAAAGGTCATTGAAAAAGAAATGGAATCCTTTTGTTCATTCGCATGCACTTATTCTTGGTACGGGTGGTTCGGCAAAAGCTGTACGATATGTATTTGATAAATTCGACATAAAGTATAAAGGAGTTTCACGAAAACCTTCCGCTGATAGCTATTCTTATGAGCAATTGACAAAAAACATTATTTCAAAGTATAAGCTTATTGTAAATACTACTCCATTGGGAATGTTTCCTAACATTGTGGAAGCACCACCTATTCCTTATGAATTCCTTACTTCGGAGCATTTTCTTTTTGACCTGATCTACAATCCTGAGAAAACTCTTTTTCTAAAAAAGGGAGAAGAACTAGGGGCCTTAATTCAAAATGGATTTGAGATGCTCGAATTGCAGGCAGAGGAGAACTGGAAGATTTGGAATACTGATGCCGAGCCTACAGACTTGTAATTTTTTCAATTGCTTTTTCGGGAATTGCTGCAACTTTTTTTAGATCATAGTCATAACAAACCATCCATGTTTTTGCAAGCGCTACCGTAGTCTGTTTTCCATCAGCAGATCTTTTTTCAAGCTTATAAAAAAGATCGAAGGCAACTTTTGTGATCTCACCCATAGCAACTGAGGCAAGAATCTCATCGCCATAATAAATTTGATCTTTGTATTCGATCGCAACGTCACTCATGATCGTTCCAACACCCCAAAAATTTAATTCATCATAGCCTAAATGTTGAAAGAATTTTGCTCTTGCTTCATGAACGATGGAAAGAATAGTATCATTTCCAACATGGCCGCCAAAATTTATATCAGTAATTCTTATGGGAATATTTGCAGAAAATGAAAATTTAGGTGGCAGATCAATTTTTATTCTTGCCATTTGAATTGTTTACACTAAAAGTAAGGAAACGGTTTATTTATCCTGAACTGTTTTGAGTAATTCTATAAAACTTGTAAACGCATCACCCGATGAAACAGGGAGAGAAGCGACTTTCTTTCGCCACTCATTCAGTGTTTCTTTCCAATAGGCCCCTTCTCCAAACATCACTTCATAATAATCTTCTGATACAGGTTTATTCTGCAGGTGAGGAGCAAGGCTTGCAAATTGAGCCGGGATCTTTACCAATCTTCCATTTGCATTTACCATGGTTAAATAATTCTGATCTGCTGTTACCAACGAAAGATCATCAATAGACTGACCAAAGCTATTTCCGCCCGGCGTCTCACTGTTCAGGGCTGCATATTGAACACTTGTTGTTTGAGGAGTAGCATAGGCCCTGGCGATTCTTGTCGCAGTGGTTTTGTTTCGTTTTTCTTTTGTAATATTTGATTCGGGATTTACAACCGCAACCGATGTGGAAGACGAAAGATCAGGTTGTTTAATATTATCAATTTTCTTTTCGTTATTCGAATTTGTATCAGTTGAAATTTTTTTCTCTATGCCATTCTGAACTCCGGCTAATGAATCATTTGCTTTATTATTTCTAAATACGATCCACGCTGTAATAACTACACCGATAAATGTCGCTGCAGCAGCAAGCCTTTTGAAATTGATTAGAACTCCTCTTTTAGCTGGTTCTTTTTTTTCCTCTGCATTAATTGCTATGCTTATATTTTGCCAGGCAGATGCCGGCGGAATAAGTTCAGCATCCAATACTTTTTTTCCTATTAGATTATCCGCATTGATCTCATCAATGTTTACAGAAAGCTTTTCCCACACCGATGCCGGTGGTGTTACTTCCATATCATACAGTCTTTTTTGTAACCCGGAGTTCATTCTACTTTTTTCTGTTTTCTATCTCTCTCCTCTAAATGATTAATCACCATATCCTGCAGTATCATTCTTGCCCTGGCCAATTGTGACTTACTTGTTCCTTCACTAATGCCTAAAATATCACCGATCTCTTTATGCGTATAACCTTCGACTACGTACAGGTTAAATACTGTTCGATAACCTGGTGACAATTCTCTAATCAAATTCAAAATGTCTTTTTCACCTAATCTGTCAAGAGCTGTTTTTTCTTTATAAGGTATCGTATTCTCTTCTTTCTCTGCTATTGGTTTGAGGTAAGTTTTGCGGCGCAGATGCTCTATTGCTGTATTTACAAAAATTCGTCTGATCCAACCTTCGAATGAACCTTCGCCGCGGAACCGGCTTAGATTCTTATATATTTTTACAAAGCCATCCTGGAGTATATCCTGCGCATCATCACCATTTCCTGCATACCGGAGGCAGACTGCATACATTTTGGAACTAAACCTGTTATATAGCTCCTCCTGCATTCTCCTCTCACCACTAATACATCCCTGGATTAAGTCGCTTTCGGTGATATTATGGTTGCTTGCCGTGCTCAATTTGTGGAGTTTGCTTTCATGTTTTGCAAAAATGCGACCAATTTAGCCGCAGCTTTTGTCCTATGGTTAAATCGGTTCTTTTCTTCGATCGACATTTCGGCAAAACTTCGGTTGCTCCCAGCAGGAATAAAAATAGGATCGTATCCGAATCCTTTTGTTCCTTGCGGGGTGTCGATTATTTTTCCATTACATATTCCTTCAAATTGAGTTTCATTGCCTTCAATTATTAAGGAAATAACAGCTCTAAACCTGGCATTTTTATTTGGCTGGTTTGCCAGCTTATTTAAAACTTTTTCAATATTGTCTATAAAAGACCTGCCTTCACCTGCATAGCGGGCACTTTTTACTCCAGGTTCACCATTTAATGCTTCTATTTCCAAGCCGGTGTCTTCACTAAAACAATCATTGCCGGTAAGTTTATAAATTGACCACGATTTTTCAGAAGCGTTTTCTTCAAGTGTATTATGTGGTTCAGGAATATCAATATCAATACCTGCGTCTTTTAATGAAACGATCTCGATTGCCTTTCCAACAAATGCTTTTAATTCTTCGATCTTATGTTGGTTATTGCTGGCAAAAATTAATTTCATAGGTTATATATCTTTTTAAGACAAACCCACAATTTCCCTTTGAATGATTTATCGGGTTCAATAACATCTAATGATGGTGATGAAACAAACATTGAATCTTTATAACCCTGCACCTGGAATTGAGGAAATATCATTGGCAAGCCAAACTCACCTGGTTCTACATCAAATAATAAAACAACCTTGGGTTTAAAGTAGGTTAAAATTTCATTGAACTCGGATGAATTGTGGTCATGGAAATTTAGCACCGCTACATCTGCAAGATTCAGGTTACAGGCAGCTAACAATTTTGTAAGAAAAGATAATTGCTTATCAGGTATATGAATTGTATTGGCATTGCGAATTACAACAAGAGTTTTCTTTTTATTTTCTCCAAGATATTTCCACCCAGTAGCAACCGGTTCAATATTATTATCAGTTTGGGATAATACTTGCTGTTTCGCATTGGTCTCTACCAATGAATTTTTATAAAGGGAAGCGATATCGGTCGGCTCAAACTTAATGGAATTCAGGCTCATGAAAAGTCCACAAATAGGTGTTAGTTTTTTTTGTTTCTTTGTGCTTCAAATGTAAACATTTATGATTGCAAGTATGGATATAAACATTACCAAAGCAGGAAGAAGTAAGTTACAGGATATAAATCTTGATAATATCCCGTTTGGTCATTTCTTTACTGACCACATGCTTGAAGCAGATTTTGAAGGTGGCGAATGGAAAAACATAGAAATAAAACCTTACCAACCATTTTTATTAAGCCCATCAGCCGCAGTGTTTCATTATGGGCAAGCGATCTTTGAAGGAATAAAGGCCTATAAAAATCAAAATGGGGAAGCTTTTATTTTTAGGCCTTATGATAATTTCAAACGTTTTAATATTTCAGCTGAAAGAATGCAAATGCCCACTGTGCCTGAAGAATTGTTTATGGAAGGTATGAGGAAGTTGATCGATATCGATAAAAATTGGATACCTCAAAAACATGACTATTCACTTTACATAAGACCAGTTATGTTTTCTTCTGATGAAATTATCGGAGTAAGACCATCTGATAACTATAAGTTTTTTATTATTCTTAGTCCAACCGGCCCCTATTACGCAGCTCCTATGCGTATCTATGTTGAGGAAAAATATGTAAGAGCAGTTGAAGGTGGAGTAGGTTACGCAAAAACTTCCGGCAACTATGCGGCAGCCATGTATGCAACAGCTCAAGCTAAAAAACAAGGATATGACCAGGTGCTTTGGACCGATGCATTTGAGCATGAGTATGTACATGAATGTGGTACAATGAATGTTTTTTTTGTGATTGGAGATAAAGCCTTGACCCCGGATTTGAAAAGCGGAACAATACTGGACGGAGTGACAAGAGCAAGCGTCATCACCCTGCTAAAAGAAATGGGTTATAAAGTAGAGGAAAGACCAATTAACATTCATGAGATCATTGATGCCTATAAATCAGGCGTACAAGTTGAGGCATTTGGAGCAGGTACTGCTGCGACAATTTCTCCTATTAAGGAGCTCAAGTATAAAGATTTTGTAATGCATTTTGATGTGGAAAAATGGAAAGCAGCTCCCGCGATCAAAACCACAATGACTGAGATCAGGGAAGGACTTCGGGAAGACAAGTATAATTGGATGTGGAAGGTTTGATCTTCAATGACAAATAAAAAAAACAGATCCCAATAGCTTAAAAAAGAGATTGGGATTTTTATTTTCCAGAGCCTTCAAAAACTTTGGAATATAGTCCCGATAAATATCAGGATGTTTTTTGGTTTTTACCCTGTTGCCCATTACCTTTGCCCCCCTTCGGGAAATAAACCCCGGAGCAATTAAAAGGTTCCAGAATGCCTACAATTCAACAGTTAGTTCGCAAAGGAAGAGAAATCATCAAAGC
>DASYQG010000471.1:0-6225 GCA_036005825.1 Chitinophagaceae bacterium
GATCATTATTGATTTTGAAAGCTCACAACAACTAAGTGAAGCAGTGATCAGTCTGTTAAATGATAAACAGTTGAGAAAAAATATCAGTTCAAACGGATTACACAGAATGGCTTCCACTGCCTGGGAAAATGCTGCCATTGCGCATGCATTGCTATTTGAACAGATTAGCGAAAGCATGATCTCATTAAGTTATAATATGCCGGCACTTAACCTTGATCACATGAAAAAACTGACAACAGATCTTGGAATGATCCAGTTTTCTAAAATTAATCGGCCGGATATTGGTTCCGGATATACGTTGGATGATAATGCACGGGCACTGGTTGCTATGTGTCAGTATTTTGAAATGACAGAGGATATAGATGCTATAAAATATATTTATACCTACTTCAATTTCATAAAGCATTGCCTGCAACCTGATGGGTCTTTTCTGAATTATGTAAATGAGCAAAAAAAATTTACTGAACAAAATAACGAGGCCAATCTCGCTGACTCAAATGGAAGAGCTATTTGGGCACTGGGCTACCTGGTCTCAATGAGTAGTTTATTGCCGGCGGGATTGACAGCAGATGCAACATCAATAATGCAAAAAGCTTTATTGAAAGTAAATAAGATCCATTCCACCCGTGCTATGGCATTTGCAATAAAAGGATTGTATTACAGGAATATAAACAATAAGTCCATCCGGGGATTATCGTTAATAAGGCAATTGGCAAATCGGTTGGTTCAAATGTACAGGCATGAAGCAAACGAAGAATGGCAATGGTTCGAAAGTTATCTTACTTATGCAAATAGTATTTTACCGGAAGCGCTGTTATGTGCATGGTCAGCGACCGGAGATTCTATATATATGGAAATTGCTAAATCATCTTTTGATTTTCTTTTATCAAAGACATTCAAGGAAAGCAGCATAAAAGTTATTTCCAATAAGAGCTGGCTGCATAAAGGAGAAGATGCGGTTCATATCACAAATGGAGGCGAACAACCAATTGATATAGCTTATACTATTATTGCTTTAAGTAAATTCTATGATGTCTATAACGATGATGAATACATAGATAAAATAGAAATTGCATTTAATTGGTTTTTGGGAAACAATCATCTTCACCAGATCATTTACAATCCCTGTACCGGCGGATGTTATGACGGGCTGGAAGAAAACTATGTAAATCTCAACCAGGGAGCCGAATCAACGGTAAGTTACCTGATGGCCAGGTTGGCGATTGAAAAGGCATTGAGTAGCAAACAGAAGAATATCCGTCCGTCAGCTGTAAAGGCTAACGTTCGTCAAAAGCTGCGCTATTCGAAATCAGGCAACGATAAAATTTTTTAAACTGATCGGGGAATAAAGCTTAACACGGCGAAACATGTGAATGATGTAATTTATTTCTAGAGTTATATAACACTTACCATTACATATATTCTAACCTTTGTAGTTATTAATTTCTTCACAAAAGCAAAACTGATATTATGTATTTTATAAAAATTGCAAGGCTACTTACAGTCATAATACTTGTAGCTACGTGTTTGCCCGTGTACTCACAAACCGAAACACCTTCCAAATTTG
This sequence comes from Chitinophagaceae bacterium, assembly GCA_036005825.1. Taxonomy (GTDB): domain Bacteria; phylum Bacteroidota; class Bacteroidia; order Chitinophagales; family Chitinophagaceae; genus VBAS01. The sequence continues at coordinate 1,568 of DASYQG010000471.1, forward strand.
AAATGAAAAAAGATGGTGACGGTGATGGTGTTAAAAACAAAATAGATAAATGTCCCTCTACCCCTCCCGGTGTTGCGGTAGATGGTACCGGTTGCCCAGTTGATACTGATAAAGATGGTGTAGCAGATTATTTAGATAAGTGTCCTTCTATTCCAGGTTCGGCAGGTATGAATGGTTGCCAGGATAAAGATAAAGACGGTGTAAGTGATAATAATGATCTATGCCCAGATGTTCCAGGTGATCCAAGATTTAAAGGTTGTCCTGATAGTGACGGTGATGGCATAGAAGATTCAAAAGACAAATGTCCGAATGCAAAAGGATCTGATTTGTTCATGGGTTGTCCTGATACAGACAAAGATGGCGTACAGGATGCAAATGATAAATGTGCGGACACTAAAATGGGAGTAAAAGTAGATGTAAACGGATGTCCTGCCGATAGTGACAAAGATGGTATACTGGATGCAGATGATAAATGTCCTGATACAAGAATGGGAGATAAAGTAAATGCAACTGGATGTCCTGCTGATACAGATGGAGATGGTGTATTGGATGCAGACGATAAATGTCCTGGTGTGATAGGTGATGCAAGTAATTACGGATGCCCGATTGCAAAAAAAGAAATTCCAAAAAGACTAGAATTTGCTACACGCAAGATCAGTTTTGAAAAAGGAAACGCATTATTAAAAACCAGCTCTTATCCAATGCTCGATGAAGTAGCGAATATTCTGAAAGAGTATCCGGATTATAATGTAAGAATAGGTGGACATGCAGATGGAATTGAGAAAAACCCAACTACTATTTCTGATAGCCGTGCGGATGCAGTAAAATCATATTTATTAAGTAAAGGTGTGGCTGATAGCAGGACTGCAACAACCGGATTTAGTAAAACAAGACCTGCTGCTTCAAACGCAAACGAAGCCGGCAGAGGACAAAACAGAAGAGTTGAATTAGAATTGTATGTAAGATAAGGAACAGCTCCTTTTATAAAATCATATATACCCATGAAACTTATAACCACTGGTAATAATCAGTGGTTATTCTTCTTTCGGAACTTTCAGTTCTAATTTCAGTTCATCTATATCCATTTCCCGTTCTACCTTTTTGATAGCCTCATCACTGAACTCACCTTCTTTGTGAATTCTTATCAATAACTCCCTTTTAAATTTGCTGATCTCTAATTGAGCATTTGTGAAGTCGTTCGGAGGCGGTGGTTTTATTTCTTCGTCATCTCGTTTTGCCTTTTTTTGACGTCGAATTTCTTTTGTGAGATTATCGATCTTTCCTTCATACCTCTTTTTTAGTTGTTCCTGTAATTTATAATCTAATTCAATTGGAAAATCTTGTTCAATAAAATTAAGCGTATTGGTGGCAAGGTATAATTGTAATTCTCTTTCTTCTTCAATGGTATTGTCTTGTGGTTTCATTTTTAGCCAGCGTATTAGCAATGGAAGCGAAAGTCCCTGGACCACCAGTGTTACAAAAATGACGACGAAGGCAAGAAAAATAATGGAATTTCTTTTTGGAAAAGCGGTTCCGTCTTCTAAAAATAATGGTAATGCCAACGCTGCCGCCAATGATATCACTCCTCTTGTTCCAGTCCAGGCAACTACTAATACATTTTTCCAGGTACTATCCTGGTTGTCACCCGGAGATAGATCACCTGTTCTCTTTATCTTTTTCTGAAAAAAAGATTGCGAGGAAACGCCGGCAAAAACCCAGATGATACGAACTACAATGGTAACCGCACTGATAAGCAAACCATAACCGAGTATCTGTGAGAAAGGATAATTACCAAGGCCCTTAATGATAGAAGGCAGTTGAAGCCCGATAAGGATAAACACAAAACCGTGTAATAAAAAAACCAGTGTTTCCCATACTCCTCTTATCCTCATTCTTGCACGGTAAGAAAAAACTTCCGGTGATCTCCATGATACAACCAACCCCGTGGTTACGACAGCAAGCACACCAGACATATGGAACTGTTCTGCTGCCAGGTAAGATACATAAGGAGAAAGCAGCGTAAGGCTTGTTTCAACAACAACGTTATTTTCTATTTTTTTATGTGCCAGTACAAACAAATAGCCGACCACAATTCCAATGATGATTCCTACACCCGCTACTAACAAAAATTGAAGACCAGCTTTCCAGAATATAAAAGCCCCTGTTGTTACTGCCGTTACAGCGTAACGGTAAGCGATCAAAGCAGATGCATCGTTCACAAGACTTTCACCTTCTAGTATCGTGATCACTTTTTTGTTCAATCCCAGACCTTTTATAATGCCGGAGGCCGCTACTGCGTCGGGTGGAGAAACAACAGCTCCTAATACAAAAGCAAGCGGCCAGCTAAAACCTGGAATAAGATAATGGGCTGTAATTGCCACAGCCACGGTTGTAAAAAAAACTAATGTAATAGCTAAAGCAGATATTGGTCGTATAGACGTTTTGAATTCATGCCAGGAAGTTTTAGAAGCTGCGTCATATAAAAGAGGCGGAAGAATAATAATAAAAACGACATCGGGATCCAATGAGAGGTCAGGTAGTTGTGGTACAAAACCAATGACTAGGCCTGCAGCAACTAACAAAATGGGAAACGGAAATTTTTTTTTATTAACGATCGCTGTCAGGCTGATCAGGATAGCCATTAAAAAAATTACAACCTTAAATTCGTTCATACATTCTCAAGCTACGTAAAGCAAGAAATATTTATAGAAAAAAATTTCAACCAGTAAAAATTATAAAGTCGAGTATAAATTATTACAAAAATGAGAGTTTTTTCTAACTGTAATAAAAGAACAACACGGTCGTTAATTTTTTACAGTTACATCTACTTTCTTAGCTTGAACCTTCACGCCATTTTTATCTAAAGTGATGGTGGTGCCTTTTACAGGAGGGTCTTTTACTATAATAACTGGTGTTGCGGCAGGAACAATAATGACTTCTTTCTTAACCTCAGCAGGTTTGCCCGCACAAGACATTATAGTTAAAACAGCAGCAAATGACAGGAAACCAATGATCTTTTTCATAAAAAAATTTGAGTTAAAAACGCTGCATTTTGTTACAACACTTTATGGTGCCACACAGCTTTTATATGGTTCAAACATCATACCCCGTATATAAAGGCAGCGGCAATATGTTCATTTCGTCATATTGGCGTGAAGAAACTTCGGGAAGCGTAGTTATACCCTAAGTAATAATGGTAATAAGAACCAACAGAAGAGTGTTATTAAAACAATTGAAACAATATTCATTACAAACCCGGCCTTCATCATCTCTTTAATTTTTATATGACCGCTTGCAAATGCGATCGCATTTGGTGGGGTTCCCATTGGCATCATGCTGGCACAGCTTGCAGCCAAGGTCATTGCCAAACCAAGTATTAATGGATTCATATGAACAGAATCAGCAAGACTGCAAACAACCGGTGAAAAAACGATTACCTGTGCGATATTGCTCATTACTTCACTTATAAAAAGTGAAATGATAGTAACCATTAATAAAAGTGTAAATCCTCCGCCGGCAAATTGAGATAACCAATCTCCAAGGTTTTTGATCAATCCTTCTTTTTCTAACGAACCGGCTAATGCTAAACCTCCACCAAATAATAATAATATTCCCCATGCCATTTTTTTTGTATCAGCCCATTCCAATAAACCCCCGCTGAATTCATGCTCTTCAATTTCACTAATATTGCCTTGATGATTCAATTTTCCCGAAGGAAAAATAAATAAAGCCACTGCACCAATTAGGGCAATCATACTATCATCCAGCTTTACCGGCAATACTTTATTAAGCAGATCCTTGAATATCCAAAGTAGTGCAGTGCATATAAAGATCAATAGTACTCTTTTTTCTGCCGTTGAAAGTGGGCCCAGCTGGTTGTATTCCTCATAAATAAAAGACTTCGCAGCCTCATTAGAATGTATCTTATTGGGGAAAAGAACTCTTGTTAAAACAAAATACAAACTGAACATCAGCAATAAAGCAATTGGCGTACAAAGAAGCATCCAATTTAAAAACTCAATATTTGTTTTATAAGTTTTTTCAAAATAGCCAACAAAAGCAACGTTGGGTGGCGTACCAATAATTGTGGAGATGCCTCCGAAATTGGAAGCATAAGCTATCGACAACATTAATGAAAGATTAAAATTGCGACGGTTTCCGCTGCCTCCACCTTCTTTTATTACATGAATAACAGATAAAGCGATCGGAAACATCATCATGGTGGTTGCAGTATTACTGATCCACATGCTAATAAAGCCTGTAGCAAGAATAAAACCGAGGATAATTCGATTACCGCTAGTCCCGGTAATTTTTACGATCCCTAATGCAATGCGCCGATGCAGATTCCATTTTTCAATTGCAAGACCAAGCATGAATCCGCCCATAAAAAGAAAAATGACCGAGTCCATGTAATTTGGCGCTACAGTCTTTATATCGCTAATATTTAAAAGGGGAAATAAGATCAATGGCATTAATGCAACAACAGGCATTGGCAAAGCTTCCGTCACCCACCATGTGATCATTAATGCTGCAACAGCCAACACGATGGATGCTCTTTCGTGAACGCCAAATGGATTAATAAAATAAAAAACCAGGGCAACAGCTATGCCTATAAATAAAAAAATGAACTTGAGTTGTTGTTTTGAAAAAGTTGCCAA
>DASYQG010000472.1:0-3499 GCA_036005825.1 Chitinophagaceae bacterium
AATCTAAAATCAGAATGGAGTTTCCTCCTCATCGCTAAACGGCAGATCATTCATTTTACTTCCTGTTTGTATAAACAGCTTGGCATCTCCACCACCCGCCGCATCATCTGGTACTGGTTTCCAGCTTCCTGCCGGCAAACCAAGTCCCGCCATACCGCTTCCATCATCTTCAACAAACTTTTGAATATGTAAAAGTGCTTTCAATTTAATTGTATCCAGTGCACCATTTCTATGCTTTGCAATTCTGATGTGAGTTTCGCCTTTATTACTTTCCCCCATTTCATTTGCAGTAATGTCATAATACTCGGGACGGTAAAGGAACATAACCATATCGGCATCCTGCTCGATAGCACCTGATTCACGCAGGTCACTCAGTTGTGGGATCTTCGCTCCTTCCTTTCTTTTCTCTACTTCACGACTTAACTGTGAAAGAGCAACGATGGGGATATTCAATTCTTTTGCAAGTGCTTTCAGGTTTCTTGAAATATTACTGATCTCCTGTTCACGATTGGAATTCTTGTTATCACTTGTGCCACTCATCAATTGCAGGTAATCGATCAACACCAAACCGATATTATGTTTATTTTTTAAACGCCGGCATTTTGCTCTTAATTCAAAAATGTTCAATGCCGGTGTATCATCAATAAAAATTGGCGCCTTTGCCAAACGCTGAATACCGCGGGCATACAATTGTTTCATTTCATGCTCTTCTAATTTACCACGGGCAATTTTCTCCAGCCATATCTCACTTTCAGCAGCAAGGATACGTTGCACCAATTGGCCGGCACTCATTTCCAAAGAAAAGAAAGCAATTGGTGTTGGTTTACTTGCATGTAACGCTGCATTTCTTGCCAGGTTCAATGCAAATGCTGTTTTACCGACAGAGGGTCTTGCAGCGAGAATGATAAGGTCAGTATTTTGCCAGCCGTAAGTAATTCTGTCAAGAGAGGCATAACCACTTGGTACACCGGAAACATCTTCATTCTTATGACGAAGATCTTCAATACGCTGAATGGTTTTTACCAAAACCGAATCAATAGTATCGAAATTTTTGCGAAGGTGATTACTGGTAATTTCAAACAATTTGCTTTCCGCATCATCCAGCAGATCGAAAACATCGGTTGAATCCTCGTAAGCATCCCCAATAATTTCACCGCTTACACGTATCAGTTCTCTTTGAATAAATTTTTGGAGGATAATTCTTGCATGTGTTTCAATATGCGCAGAGGATACAACTGCATTCGTAAGTTTAGTAACATAATAAGGCCCACCTACCATATCCAACTCTTCACGGGTTTTCAATTCTTCAGAAACAGTAAGTATATCGATAGGTTTATTTTTTTGTGCCAGGCCCTGCATAGCACGATAAATGCGCTGGTGTGCATCTACATAAAAACATTCGGGCTTTAAAATTTCAATAACAACATCAAATGCATTTTTTTCAAGCATTATTGCACCGAGAACTGCCTCTTCAAGATCTTTTGCCTGTGGTGGTATTTTGCCATAAACCAGGCTGCTGAGATCGGATGATGTCTTTCTTCTTTGCTTGCGATCCTTGTTGAGATTAGTAAGTTCCATCGTTGAATTAGGGCGATAAAAATTTAAACCATTGATTTCACACCAATGACTTTTGGGTTAGTTTTCCAGCCTTATTTCACTGAATTAGTTGGTTTGGTTCGAAACGTTATCCCTCAGTCAGACAGCGAATATAAAAGCCAAATGCAGACAAAAAAAACTTTTCTTTCCTAACGAAAACTTCACAAGCTTTTCCACATCGATTTTTATAAACACCATCTGTAATTTAAAAAAAATATTTTGGCATTTACATAAAAATTATACCCAATCGTGTAAAAATTTCTTCTGACCTCAATCAATTATCTTTGTCCGCACCAGAAATGAAATTGAATACATGACTATCTCTTATAAATGGCTGAGTGAATATTTACCAGTGCCGGTCGAACCGGAAAGACTGGCCCGCATTCTCACTTCTATCGGATTGGAAGTAGAAAGTTTTGAAAAATTTGAAGAGGTAAAAGGTGGATTAAAAGGCCTCGTAATTGGCGAAGTTCTTTCCACCGAAAAACATCCAAATGCGGACAAGCTCACACTTACAAAAGTTAGTGTAGGAAATGGCGAGCCTTTGCAAATTGTTTGCGGGGCGCCAAATGTTGAGGCCGGTCAAAAAGTTATCGTTGCAAAAGTGGGAACAACTATTTACCCGATAAATAATGAGCCGCTTACAATGAAAGTGGCGAAGATCAGGAATGTAGAAAGCTATGGAATGATCTGCGCAGAAGACGAGGTTGGTTTAGGTACGTCACATGCTGGTATTATAGTTTTGAAAGAAGATGCAAAAGTTGGTTTGGATGCAGCAGAATATTTTCAACCTTATGAAGATTGGATCTATGAATTGGGCATCACGCCAAACCGGATGGATGCAATGAGCCATTGGGGAGTGGCAAAAGATGTTTGTGCCTATCTTAATCACCATGATAAAAAAGATCTGAAACCCAAATTGCCAACCAGCAATGGTTTTAAAATTGAAAACAAATCAATGCCAATTTCTGTTTCTATTGAAAATACAAAAGCCTGCCAGCGATACAGCGGAGTTAGCATTGCAGGTGTTACCATAAAAGAATCCCCTCTTTGGTTACAAAAGAAATTAAAATCCATTGGACTTCGTCCAATTAATAACATAGTTGATCTCACCAATTTCATTCAGCACGAAACAGGACAGCCGCTTCATGCATTTGATGCAGATGAAATAAAGGGTAAAAAAATAGTGGTGAAAAATTTACCTGAAGGAACAAAGTTTGTTACACTGGATGAAAAAGAAAGAAAACTGAGCAAAGAAGACCTCATGATCTGTGATGCAGAGGAAGGAATTTGCATTGCTGGTGTATTTGGCGGATTGCATTCAGGTGTCACTAATAAAACAAAGAACATATTTTTAGAAAGTGCCTGGTTCAATCCTATTGATATTCGCAAAACGAGTTTTCGTCATGGACTGAGAACAGATGCAGCTACCCGTTTTGAAAAGAACATTGATATATCGAATACGGTCACAGTGTTGAAACGTGCTGCTGTTATGATCAAAGAACTAGGTGGTGGTCAATTTGCGTCTGATATTGTTGATGTCTATCCTGACCCTCCAAATAAAACTGAGGTTTCACTTAAGTATCATTACCTGAAAAAACTGAGTGGCAAAAACTATCACCCTGATACGGTAAAAAATATTTTAAATAATCTTGGTTTCGAGATATTAAAAGACGGAATTGATGAAATACGTGTAGCAGTTCCATTCAGCAAACCCGATATTTCATTACCCGCAGATATAGTAGAAGAAATTCTGCGGATCGACGGGTTGGATAATATTGAGATCCCGACCGCCATTAGTATTACTCCGTCGATTGAAGAGAATTATTTGCGGCATACTTTGAAAGAAAAGGTGGCAAATTATTTTGTTGGACTTGGCTTTCATGAAATGATGACCAACTCC
>DASYQG010000473.1:0-6259 GCA_036005825.1 Chitinophagaceae bacterium
TTCCGTCCGCAAACTCTTTATAGGATTAGCAATCGCTGCTTTTATCGCCTGGAAACTAATAGTTATCAAAGCAATCAGTAATGCGGTAATCCCTGCGAGTACAAACACCCACCAGCTTATTTTTACGCGGTATGCAAAATCTTCAAGCCACATATTCATCAGCAACCAGCCAATTGGAAATGCAACTATGGCTGCAAGGAGTACAAGTTTTAAAAAATCTTTTGAAAGAAGCGCTGTAACGCCAACTACAGAAGCTCCAAGGACTTTGCGAATTCCAATTTCTTTTGTTCGCTGTCGTGTGGTATATATGCTTAACCCAAATAATCCCATACAGGCAATGCATATTGCAATAACAGAAAATATGCTAAGCACATTTAATAACCTCTTATCTGATTTATAGAATTTATTTAATTGTTCATCAAGAAAAAAATAATCACACGGGTAAGTCGTCTCAAACTGCTTCCAGGTTTTTTGTATGAAAGCAAGAGAAGCTTTTATATTTCCCGCTTTCAGCTTTACAGACAAATACATGGGATTTGAGTTGAGTGTTATTGCCAATGGCGATATTGCTTCTCTTAGTGAAGATGTATTGATATCTTTTATCACACCAATTACTTTTCCTTTTCTTCTGCCTATTATTTCAAATTCCTTTCCAACAGGATCTTTCCAGTTCAGGAATTTTACCATTGACTCGTTGATCACAATAGCATCGGTCGTGTCTGTTGGCATTTCCGGAGAAAAATATCTTCCTGCAACCATTGAGATATTGTACGTATGAGGAAATTCTGTATCAGTTTCCAGCATATTAGACATCATATGTTCATCAGCGGTATGCCCTTCAGGGATTATTTCATAGCTATTGAACGTGTGACCCGGAACACGGTTTGCTTCCGAGATGAAACTAATACCGGAATATTGGTGTAATGCTGCTGTCAATTCCTTACTCTTATTTTCCAATCCTGTATTAGCTAAATGCAAGACCAGGACCTGCTCTTTATCAAAGCCCAGGTCCTTTGTCATCATAAACCTGTTTTGTTTCTGCACAACGATCGTACCTACAATGAGCAGAAGGGACAGTGCGAATTGGGTTGTCACCAATGATTTTCTCACCCACACACCTTTACCGGCTTTCACTATATTTTTAAATACATCTGTTGATCTGAACCTTGCCAGGAAAATTGCCGGGTATATTCCTGCTAACACACTTACTACAATTAACAGGCCTATAAGCCCGATAACAATTTCTGGTTTCAATAAGACATTAATTCCAATACTTGTATCAGTCAACTTATTAAAAAGAGGAAGTAATAGAAGCACAACTATAAGTGATAATAAAATAGCCAAAGCACAAAGCGCAAAAGATTCGCCAAAAAATTTTATTATAAGCAGCCCTCTATTAGCTCCCAATACTTTTTGTACTCCTGTTTCTTTAGCCCGACCTAATGCCCCTGCTGTTGTAAGGTTTATAAAATTGAAACAAGCAATGAGAAGAATAATTCCTGCAATAGCCAAAAGGCTGAATATAATCTTACTGTTATTAGAACTAAAAGCTTCCGCAAATAATATATCCGATGAGTACAAATGAATTTTATTTAAAGGCTGTAAGTAAGGCTGGTAGTCCGAGGCATGTTCAGGTAAGTTGGTATGAAGCAGCTTTGTAATCTTTTCTGAAACCTTTAAGGGATCACTGTTAGATCTTAGTTTTACAAATGAATAATTGACCTGTGTCCCCCAATTATTCATCCACGAAAAATAATCAGCATTTGCCTGGGTAGTTGTCGTGGCCCAGGAAATTAACATGGTAAACCGAATTGATGAATATACAGGAGCGTCTTTGCATACACCAGTTATCTTAACTTCAATATTATTAAGGGTTGTAAGGGTTTTGCCAACAGGGTCTTCAGTATCAAAATATTTTTTAGCAACAGATTCCGATACCACTGCTGTATAAGGCTGCGACAAAACTGTTTCCTTGTTCCCTTTAATTAATGGGAAATCAAATACATTCAGAAAACCTTCATCTGCATATGTGACATCACTCAGTTTAAAACGCACAGAATCATAACTCACCAGCATCTCACTAAACCATGGTCGAAAAACAGTCGCGTATTCTACTTCTGGTATGTTTGTTCTTATAGATGGCACTAATTTGCCCGGAGTTATACTATGAAGCTGAGATTGCTTATTTTTTTCCGAGGTTACTTTATTAATTCTATAAATATTATTATGCCCCGAGTGAAATTTATCGTACGATAATTCATTATAGACGTATAAGCCTATCAATACACAACTGGTAACACCAACGGTAAGACCTACAATATTGATAAAAGAAAAAGTTTTATGGCGCCAGATACTTCTTAAAGTCAATTTTAAATTATAGTAAACCATAAAATCAGTTTTAGGTCATTCATTTTATTCTGTCCGTAGTGATTTTATCCCGAAATAATCGGAATTCCGTCACTACTCACTCCGTTCGTAGTGACTTCACAGGGTTAGCAATTGCCGCCTTTATCGATTGAAAACTTACCGTCAATAAAGCAATAGCACCAATCGCTATAAATGGCACCAGGAAATAATACCACTGCATATTGATGCGGAAAGCATAGCCTTGCAACCAGTTTGAAATGGTTAACCATGCTAATGGTACTGCTATAACAAAGGCGATGATCAATAATGTGGCAAATTCGCTGTATAATAATTGTAGTATCCTTAATACGGAAGCGCCTAATACCTTTCTTATGCCGATCTCTTTGGTACGTTGAATTGTAGTAAATGAAGCAAGACCAAATAATCCTAAACAAGCAACTAATATTGCGAGCAAAGTAAATAATCCAAACACCTGGCCAAATCGTTGATCAGCTTTATACTGTTGGTCGAAATGATCATCAAGAAAGAAGTATTCAAAAGTATTACCGGGAAAAAAGCTAGCCCAATTGCTTTTTACAATAGCAACAGTCTCGCTTGCCTTTGAAGCAGGTGTTTTGATAGACAGGTAGCCACGTACATCCGGAATTAATCGAAATATCAAAGGTTCAAAAGCTTCACGCAGTGATTGCTGATGAAAATTTTCAGCAACACCAACTATAGTATATCGCCTTCCCCAAAAATCAATTCTCTTACCTACTGCATCTTCCGGCTTGTTCAACCCTAATTGTTCAAATCCCTTTTTATTAAATATGACCGCACTATCATCGGTGCCAAAATCTTTTGAAAAATACCTGCCAGCTATGAGTTTGATCCCATACTGTTTCAAATAATCATGATCCATTCCGATTACCCGGTATTGCTTTTGTGTAGATTCATCAGTACCGACCAGTTTTATGCCTCCGGCATTCCAATCTACCGGCTCTCCGGGTATGCTTGTCGATATCGCCACTCCCTTTATACCCGTTTGCTGATTTAATGCGTCTTTAAATGCAGACATATTTTGCATATAAGTAGAATCGGTAACAACTGCAGGCGGTTTTACTACCAAAGTTTGATCGATATTGATGCCCAATGATTGTTTACGCATATATTGTATCTGCTGATACACGGCAAGAGTACCTATCAATAAAAACAATGATGCAGTAAATTGAAATACCACCAATCCTTTTCTCAATAAAGTTCCTTTTGTAGTAGCGATCAATTTCCCCTTTAGTACTTCAATTGGTTTGAAACCTGACAATACAAAAGCAGGATATAACCCGGAAAAAAATACACCGATAAGAAATAACGCAATTAGGCCTATCCAAAAATCTGTTGTGCTGAATAAGGAAAATGAAAGGTTCTGACCTGAAAGCCTGTTAAAACCTGGTATCGCAATAATTACAATAACTAAGGCAAGCACCAGGGCAAGAAAATTAAGCAATGCAGACTCAGATAAAAATTGAAGAATAAGCTGCTTACGTTGCGAGCCAACAGTCTTTCGAATGCCTACTTCCTTTGCCCGGCTGATCGCACGGGCTGTTGCGAGATTAATATAATTAACCCATGCAATAACAACTATAAAAAAAGCGATCCCCAATAAAAGATATGTAGTCTTTCCATCTCCATTAGGCGCTGGCTCACCAATATAATGGGAATGTAAATGAATCTCTGTTAAGGGTTCTAAATAGTAATTTGCACCAGCATTAAATCTTTTCATTTCATCTGCTGTAAATTTTTGGACGATCGGTACAAATTTTTTTTCTACAACTTTCGGGTCGACACCTTTTCGCAATAAAAGATAAGTAAGACAACCATCCCATTGCCATGCGGTCTCAGGGTTATTATTTGGTGCAACCAGTTTTACAAATGTTGGATAGGAAAGCAGTATATCAGGTTTTAGCTGAGTATTTACAGGTACATCTTTGTATACCGCAGTAATTGTATAATTCCTTCTCCGATTTAAGGTTAACGTTTTACCCACTGCATCAGTAGTTCCATACAGTAATTTGGCAGTTGTTTCGGATATAGCAGCAGTAAAAGGTTCTATCAATGCTGTTTTCTTATCACCCGTTATCAATGGATAAGTGAAAATGCTAAAGAATGAATTTGTTGCGTAAAATACTTTATTGATCTTCAGTGGTTGGTTATTGACCTCAGCAATTACAGCGTCACGCGGTGCAAGCTTTACATAATCTTCAATTTCCGGTATTGCATCTTTAAATGAATTGCCAGCTGCGTATGCACCGGCGGCCCATTGAGTACTTATTTTTCCATTATCAAACCTGTCCAGTTGAACACGATAAATGCGATCCTTATTTACATGGAAGTTCTCATAGCTTAATTCAAATGACACGTATTGCAGGATCAAAAGACAGGCGGCAATACCAATAGCCAAACCAATTATATTGATCCCAGAATATCCTTTTTGTCGAAGGATATTACGCCAGGCAATTTTTAAATAATTTCTGATCATAGCTATATGTTTTATTCTGTTCTTAATGATTTCACAGGGTTAGCTAACGCAGATCTTACCGAGTGAAAACCTACTGTTGCTAATGCAATTAATATTGTGGCTCCAGCAGCAGCAATGAATACCCATCCTTGTACTGGAATACGGAAAGCAAAATCCTGCAGCCATTGATTTCCCGCATACCATGCCAGTGGCACCGCGATGAGTATAGCAATACCGATCATTATTAAAAAATTTCTTGCTATCAACATAGTGATGCTTGTAATATTGGCGCCCAATACTCTTCGTATTCCTATCTCTTTTGTTCTTTGAACAGTTGTAAATGCAGCTAATCCAAACAAACCTAAACAAGCAAGTAAGATGGCAAGGGTTGCTGCAACCACAAACAATGTTGATGATCGTTGTTCGCCAACATATAGCTTGTTATAATCCTCATCCAAAAAATGATAAGTAAAAGGACGATCAGGTATTCGTTGCTTCCACATCATTTCAAGTCTTCCCAAAGTTGGTTTTACATCGTTTCCGTTTATTCGAACCATATATAAACGGGAGAAGTCACGACCAAGCATTAATAGCAATGGGCCGATCGGTTCACGAAGACTGCTAAAATTAAAATCCTTTATTACACCAACAACAGGGCCTTCAACGCCTTTATTGATAATTTTACCAATGGCCTGTTCAGGTGTCCAGCCAATCTTCTTTAACAAAGACTCATTAATAATATAAGGTGCCCGAAAGTTTTCGCCATTATTTGATGTATCCATCATTGCAAAATCCGATTGTTGAAAATCGCGGCCAGCTAGCAGTTGCATTTTCATTGTTTTTGTAAAATCAAGATCAACCGGCATCGCATTTAGTGAAATATCCTTCTTTCCTTTTTCATCAGTTACCGTTATGCCATCGCCCCATTCTACAAATTCCGGCGTTTCATAAGCAGCAGTTACTCCTTCTACCCCGCTAACATGTGCTATCGCTTCCTTTATATTTTGAAAGTTATTTCTCATTTTCCCGGCTATCGGTAACACAGCAATGTGATCTTTATCATAGCCAAGATTCTTTGTTTGCATAAAATTCATTTGCTGCAGGATGATAGCTGTGTAAATGATCAGGAAAACTGAAATGCTGAATTGAATTATGATCAAGGATTTGCGTAGTGTCCCATTGCCGCCCGTGATCCGAAAACCTTTTTTCAACACACCCATCACTTTTGTTCCGGAAAGGATCATAGCAGGATAAAAGCCGGCAAGAAAACTTACAATGATCGCAAATAATCCAAGAGAAATGATCGGCATGGGTTGCAATAACGCTGCAGAAGTAAATTCTTTGCCTGTTATATTGTTGAAATATGGTATCAATAAAACTCCCAGCGCTAATGCAAGA
>DASYQG010000474.1:0-4923 GCA_036005825.1 Chitinophagaceae bacterium
ACGGATAAAATAAATGAAGCGATCGAATATCTTAATAATATAGGTGGCGGCACTCTTCTTTTCAGTGAAGGAATTTATAATGTGAGGACAGTTCATTTAAAAAGCAATGTCTATTTATATGTTGACAAAGGCGCAACGATCAAAGCAATAAAGGGTACAGATGCACCTGAAGCAACATGGTTTAGCGATAAGAAATACCGTTCCGGTCTCTCTCCTACTGATACTGGGCCTTATGCAGACCCCGAAAATTATATGACCAAGCAAGATGTCGGTCATCATTATTTCAGAAACACCATGTTCTTTGGTGAGAGACTGGATAATGTGAAAATAATCGGGAATGGTTATATCACAGGCAATGGTAACCTGGTAACAGGAGATAATGTTATGAAGAGTGCTCCCGATAACCGGGCAGATAAAATGTTCTCGCTAAAACTATGTACCAATTTGGAGATCGGTGGTATTTATCGTGAAGAAGATCTTTGGTACGACGCTTCTAAAGATGAACCTTACTATATCAAGAAAGATGGCTCAAAAGATTTTGATATAGATAATATGTTGAAAATCGACCGTGCCGGGCATTTTGTATTGCTGGCAACAGGTACAGATAATATCAATGTCCACAATACTTATTTTGCCAAATACAACGAATCGAATGTTCGCGACATTTATGATTTCATGGCGTGTAATAATGTTACCGTTACGAATATCTATTCCAAAGTAAGTTCAGATGATATTATAAAACCGGGGTCTGATTGTTCGTTGGGATTTACCCGTCCTGCCCGCAATTATAAAGTGCGGAATGTTATTGGCGATACCAATTGTAATCTTTTCCAGATCGGCTCTGAAACAGCAGATGATATGATGGACATGCATGTAGATAATATTTATGTGTTGGGAGCCAACAAAGCAGGATTTTCCATTTCAACCAATGACGGGGCACATATAAAAGATATTCATCTTAACTGCGGGCATACAGGAACATTGCATTCACGATCGAAGATGCTCCGAACTTATACACCCTTCTTTATTTCCATATCTAACCGTGGCCGTATTCTTGGAGCTAGTGTAAGCCGTTATAAATTTGATGAAAACGGTGTAAAGCACGATGAACTATTGGTGACCAACGTAAATATTGGCGAGGTCGAAAATATTATTATCAATGGTATTGACATTAGTGAAGTGTATGCAGGAAGTTCTTATGGCGATAAAACAAAACGCTGGGATGTTTATAATGACAGTCAGCGAAGAGCAACACCGATCATTGCCGGTTATAAATTACCTGACAACGATAAGGTAGAAGGTGGATTGAATTTTAAACTGCCAAATGGAAATCATACCGGCTATATCAAGAACATTTCTTTCAATGATGTACATGTGCTGGTGAAAGGTGGCAATCCATTAGCTGATACAGCAACTGTGCCGCCTGAACTGGGTGTTGGGCAATACAATGCTTCTAATCTGAAACTTCAACCTTCCTACGGTTTATGGGCAAGGCATGTAATAAGCTTAACCGTTACAAATAGTACATTCAATTATGAAAAGCCAGATAACCGATATACAATATTCTTAGATGATGTGCTTGGTGCAAAGATCAATGGAATAAAAGCGATGAAAGCAAAAGAAAACAACACCGTGATAAAACTTTCTAACTCTTCTAACATTAAAATTGAAAATGCAATTTATTACACTGATGAATGGGGAAGGTCGCCGGTTTCTTTAGCTGCCGTAAAAAACGATTAATTTTCTTATTTACAGTCACAAGTTTTTATCACATCGTTATTACCAGTTTTCCTTTGTGTGATGATTTACTAAATATCCTGAATGCTTCAGGAAGTTCATGTAACTTATATGGCCCGTCAATTATAGATTTGACTTTACCAGCTTCAAACAGTTTGTTCATATAAGCCAGGTCCTTGTTTTGCTTCAGAGCAACTATGCGGATATGCTTTTTACTGATCATCCGGATCAATGGCGCTAATAATAAAGCCTGGAGAAGCAGGCCCAGGGAACCACCAACCGTAACATAAGTTCCTTTAGGGGATAATGCACGGGCATAATTGAACATCGAACGATTCGTCTTAGCATCAAGGATCAGGTCATAGCGTTGTCCATTCCTGGTGAAATCTTCTTTTGTATAATCAATGACATGATCAAAGCCAATTGAACGCATCATATCCAATTTACTTGTGCTGTCGACACCCGTTACTTCCACTCCATATTGTTTGGCGATCTGCACTCCAAAAGTTCCAACGCCACCACCTGCTCCATTAATTAATAATTTTTGTCCCGACCGAATTTTTCCTTTATCAATAAGACCTTGTACAGCCAGGATTGCTGCCTGTGGTATTGCTGCTGCCTGTTCGAAACTCATAGTGGCCGGTTTCAACGCTAACATTTTTTCAGGCGCACAGGTATATTCAGCAAAACCACCCCAACGACCGCTCAGATCACCGTACACTTCATCACCGACTTTAAATTTGGTTATATTTTTACCAACTTGTTCAACTCTTCCGGCAATATCGGAGCCAAGTATTTGTCTTTTTGGTTTGCGAATACCGTTTAGTATACGATTGATAAAGTCCCCGTCAAGAAGACCCCAATCCCAATCGTTTATTGATGCCGCATAAACTCTAACCAGGATCTCATCATCTCCTGGGTCAGGCTTTTCAATTTCTTTAAACTGCAAGACTTCAGGGCCTCCGTATTTTGTATAAACAATAGCTTTCAAGTTTTACTAAAATTTATTTTTCAGCAGCTGTAGTGTAGTTGTCGACCTGTTATTTCCTTGTCACATATTTATAGATCAGTGAAGAAATATTTGCCATTGTTTGGATCGCCTTTTTTTCATTTTCCCAATCTTTCGAAAGCAGCACCAGGACATATTTTCTTCCATCAGGCAGCATCACTATACCTGAATCATGATGTACATGAGTGATGGAACCAGTTTTGTGAGCTACTTTTACGCCGGGTGGCAGCAAAGCAGGAATGATCTCATTGAAACGCTGGTCAAGTAAAATATTGATCATAGCCTGCGAGGCTTTAGCATTTACAGCTTTTCCCTTTGCTATTTTTTCAAAGATCACCAGTAGATCATGTGCTGTCGTAGTATTATTTAACCCCTTTTCAAATGCTTTGCTATCTTCAACTCCTCTTAATACCTGGATTTTATTTGCACCCAATTGCCGCATGGTACTGGTCACATTTTGAGCACCAACTTTTTGTATGACGAGATTAGTAGCAAAGTTGCTGCTCACAATGATCATTTGATAAATGAGGTTATCGATGGACCTCTTTTCACCAATATGTTTATATAAATCAAACTCACTGTCGTCAGATGAATCTAAGCTATAAGAGCTTCCATCAACTATGCTTTTAAATTCGTTTTTCAGCTCAATGGAATCGGACAATGAAAATTTTCCCTCTGCGGCCTGTTTATAAACTTCTATCAGCACCGGCGTTTTCATTGTGCTTGCGGCATGATACACTGTCTCGTCATTTATTTTTATTTCCTTACCGGTTTTCAGATCCTTGAATGCAACTGCAAATGTTCCTTTCTTTCCGGAGATCTCTCTTTCAATATCCGATTGAAGTGTATACAAAGCTTTTTTCGTTGTCGAGCAAGAGGAAATCAATGAAATGAAAACAGCTGAGATGATGAGCAGTTTGTGGTTCATTGAATGAAGCTAATGAAAAATAGATTATCAATATTTACTGAAAGCCAACTGGTCTCTCCCTGTTGTTGATGCATTTCCTTTTTCTGAATTATTCTTAAACCTAAACGTTTCTTGACCCACATGTTTAAAGGTAACTCAACCACCATTTTTTATGGCTTGATTTATAGATTTCTGAATTATTCTTAAACCTGAATACTAACAACGACGTAAAAGCAATAGGCGTTCAGTATCGGTTCGTGAGGACACGAACCTCGACGTAGCACATATCTCTGTCACAATGTTTGTTTCAGCAAATTGATTATTTCAAAAAAATCCTGTTGTGGCTTGTACTGTTTTATCTTGTCAACAATTTTTGGGTAGTCAGCAAAAAACGAATACAGGATCTCCTTTGCTTTTTCATATTTCTTATCTTTCATTCTTATTAATATTGGATACGCTGCATATTCATCTTTGTCACCGGTGAATTTTTCAAAAACAATATTGGGAAATATCCCTGCTCCACTTACAGGTTCATAACCATGATAAACGACAAAATAAATATTGATTTTGCCTTCATGTAGAATTTGTCCGAATGATTGTTTCAAAGTAGATGTCCTACCCAACAATGGATAATTTTCCGCGCAAAGTTCAATGTTAAAAAGCGATTTATATTTGAGTGTGTCAACTTGAAACCCTAAAATTTCTGAAGGAGAATATGTTGTCACTTTTTCTTTGTCCGCTGGCTTAAATCGCAATCTTTCATTTTGATTCGTATTCCATTTTATGAATCCTGCTTTTTGTGTCGAGTCGTTAAACGTTATCGTTGCTGGAACAAAGTCCTTTACAAAAGGATAATTTTGACCCACTGCAGAAAATGTCAAAAAGAAAAATATGATTGAAATGAAAGGTCTCATAGTCTTGCTGCTTACTTGTGTATTGCCGCAACTTAAAGCTAAATTATTGCGACAATCCATCCAAATCATGTAGATTGTCGAAAGTATATAGTACATATCAGCAACAACACTATTCGCAGACATTATCATGTTTGTGTTGGTGCAATTTCCTTAGCTGAATTATTCTTTAACCTGAACACCAACAACCTTTAGACTTGCACTTAGATAAATTTATTACCTTTTCTTAACTCAATCAAACAGCGTCAGTGAACTATACCAACAACAAAGCTTAAGGCTTATACGTCGATTTAGACTGCTGCTGTTTTGTTTATGAGATGCTTCATATAGAAATTTAGGTTACAGACCTATTATTAAGG
>DASYQG010000475.1:0-21774 GCA_036005825.1 Chitinophagaceae bacterium
TATGATAAAACACAGGAATCCTTAGGCGGTCACAGTTTAGAAGTAAACCTATCATTCAATCAAAAATGGGGAAACATGAACATAGGCGCCAATTATCATAATTATTTCCACAACTGGAAATACTTTAACATGGGTCTTAATATGTTTATGAGTGTAAGAATTTCTGGTGGGCTTTCATTTGATGTTGGGGCATTTGGAGGATTAACAAGAGATCAGATTTACCTGCCTAAAGGCGGAGCGACAGAACAAGAAGTACTTACACGAAGAAGGCAAATTGCTTCGGGGTATAATTATTATACAAGTTTTGGTTTAAGCTATCGTTTCGGATCCAAGTTGAGCAACTTTGTAAATCCTAGGTTTGAAGGTGGTGGTGGTAGTTATTATTTTTATTAACGAAATTCAGGAAATACTTTTTCTTTTATTGCCCTCCCATAAATCTCTAAACATCTTTTTCTTGCAAATTCATGATCAACGATCGGGCGTGGATAGGTAAGTTCTTCAAACTCCGGAACCCACTTGCGTATGTACTTTAAATCCGGATCAAATTTTTTTGTTTGCAAATATGGATTAAATATTCTGAAATAGGGAGCTGCATCACACCCAGAACCTGCTGCCCATTGCCAGCCACCATTGTTTGCTGCCAGGTCAAAATCCAATAATTTTTTTGCAAAATATGCTTCGCCCCAACGCCAGTCTATCAATAAATGTTTGGTCAGAAAAGAAGCGACGATCATTCGAACACGATTATGCATAAAGCCAGTTGCATTCAATTCTCTCATTCCCGCGTCAACTATTGGGTAACCTGTTTCCCCTTTACACCATGCATCAAATTCTGTTTCATTATTTCTCCATTTGATATTATCATATTCAGGTCTAAAAGATCTTTCAACCACATGAGGGAAATGCCAAAGTATCATTTGATAAAAATCCCGCCAGATCAGTTCATTTAGAAAAGCTTCATTTAGTTTGCCGGCTTCCCTTGCCAGGTCACGAATGCTTATTGTCCCAAAACGAAGATGCACACCCAACCTGGATGTACCATCAACTGCAGGATAATCCCTTTGTTCTTTATATTGTTTTATTATTTCAGTTTTCCAGTTTTTAATTGGGGCAGCATGATCTGTCGTCTTAAAATTCATTTGTGCAAGTGACGGAATCTCTTTTTCCGTTTGCCTGTAAAAATTTAAAAAAAACTTCTCGGTTTGATATGAAGAAAGATAAAAATCGTTGAGTAGCCTTTTCCACTTTCTTGAGTAAGGTGTAAAAACAGTGTATGGTTTTCCATCATCCTTTGTTACTTCATCTTTTTCAAATATTACCTGGTCTTTAAACGTCTGAAACAATATCCCATTTGCTTTGAGCACTATTGTCACTTCCTCATCCCTCTTCCGGGCATAGGGTTCATAATCGTGATTTGTATAAACATTTTCAATTGTGTAATCTTTAATTAACTGCCTCCATATCTCACATGGAAATCCGTATCGAACATCCAGTGTTGATCCAATGACTGCCAATAATCGTTTGACCTCGAGCAGCGAGGAATATATAAATTCTACTCGCCGGTCTTCCCTTGCTTCGAGTTCATCGAGGATATTACGGTCAAAAATAAAAATGGGGACAACCGGCCTTCCTTGCTTGAGGGCATGGTACAACCCTGTATTGTCATGCAGTCGCAAGTCACGGCGAAACCAAAAAATGTTTACAGGTAACCTCATAGAGCCTTAACTAAATACCTTAACAAACCAACCGGGGAAATTGTTTAAGCCAGTTCAGCAAATATCTTGCTACTAATTGTGTTGCTATAAGTCTTGCGCCGGCATTCTTTTACCCACCGAATACCTGTAATTGCATTCGTGAGAAAAACTTCGTCTGCTTGAAACAAGATGTCTTCAGTAAGGACAGACTCTAGTAAGAGAAAACCCGAATTCCGGATTGTCAATTCCAAAATCTTTTTTCTCATTACTCCCGCTACACAGCCTTCGTTTAAAGAAGGTGTAAAAATTTTTCCATCTTTTACCCAAAATACGTTGGCGATAGTAGCATCACAGATCCGTTCGTGCTGATTTAGTATCAAAGCATCGTTCAGTTTATTTTCTTTTGCCCACAATGCGGCCATCACATAGGGCAAATAGTTAGCAGATTTAAGATTGGAAAAGATATCGATACTTTTTCTTGCATCTGGAAAAATATCGATTACTAATCCGTTTTCATTAAAATCATTTTGTTCCAATTGCCAGCATTCAATTAAATAAGAGAATTTATTGTCGCAATCGTATAAACCGCCGCTTCCCCGTGATACAGAAAGTCGAACCCTTGCCGATTCTTCATAATTATTTTTTTTGCAAAGCCTCTTTACTTGTTCGTCTATTTTTTGTCGTGTAAAAAGAGCCGGGGTTTTAATTTTTAAAGTTTTCAATCCTGAAAACAATCTTTTAAAATGATACTCTTCGAGTAAAATATTTCCGTTTGCAATTTTCATGGTTTCAAATAATCCGTCACCATACCGATAACTGTGATCATCAAGGGCTAAGGCCGCCTTATTCTTTTCAATAAAATTTCCATTTACAACTATGAATTCCATGCTATCAAAGTAAAATAAAAAAGCCATCCACAAATTGTGAATGGCTAAATATTATTTTGAAATATAATTTACTGTTCTACTATTCCTGCTTTTACAGCATACATCACCAAACCGGCCATACTCTTAGTGCCCGTTTTGGTCTTTAATTTGTCGCGGATAGCTTCAACGGTACGGGGGCTAAGGTCAACTATATCTGCAATTTCTTTCGTGCTTTTTTCTTCACACATCAGGCGCAGGATAGTTATTTCTTTTTCATTCAAATGAACTTCTGCCGGTTTGTGAGCATCTGCGAACGTCTTGTTTCGCAAACCACTCAACAACGCCTTATTGGTAAGATCATTAAAGAAAAATTCATTTTCATATACCTGTTTGATAGCTTCATAGATTTTTTCTGCGCCGCTTTCCTTTGTCAGGTAGCTGTTAGCACCGATCTCCATCATTCGGCTGATCATTGAATGGTCATTGTGCATGCTGAGCATGATCACCTTCACACCAGGATATAATTTTTTTATTTCGGGTAATGTTGCAAGACCATCCATGATGGGCATTGATATATCAAGAAGTACAACATCTGGCTGAATATGCTTTAATAAATTGAGCATCTGCATGCCATTCTCAGCTTCAGCTACCATGTGTATATCCTTGTGCGCAGTCAAAGATGCTTTCACACCGGAACGGAAAAGTGTGTGATCATCGGCAATAGCCACCTTAATTACATGGCTTGTTGTTTCTGGGTTTTTCATGAAATGATTGGTTTTAAAAATTTTGATGAAATCGTACGATCCCATCGGATATTGGTTAGTAAATAAACGATTTTTTTTTAAACTTATTTTCCTAAATCGTTTCGAAGTGCAAATTGTAAAATTCCTGCAATATGTACCATAGTACAAGTACCTGATTTTACGCATGTGGAATATACAAGTAATATAACGAGTTCAAGCAAAACTACTCAATGATGAGTGTGAAGTTTACGATAGCATCAGTAAAAACCATAATTGAAATATCAGGAAGTTTTGCTCTTGTTTAATATGCGATGCAACAATAGTTTTGTTTCAGAAAGTTGATTGATACGGACTCACTGCATTCTTCGCAATCCGAAACCGTCCAATGTCCAAACCGTCCAAAAAGAAATTTCCAAATCCTTTGTAAAAACCAACGCACTGTCTCCGACAGTCAACTTTCTTTTTATAAGTCTTGGTAAAAATTCCCGTTTTTAAAATCTGGTAGCTAACAAATGAAATTTCAGCTTATAGTTTTTCTGCAACAATATAAGCCCTCGGTTCTCCAACCGTAAATTGTTTTTTTCCGGGAATACTGTAAATCTCTTTTAATTGAAATCCTGTTTTATTCAACATCGATTCCAGTTCTGAAATACTATATATAAAATCAATTCCCATTTTCTCTTCTCGTTCGCCGATGTCGGTTATTATTGTACTATCCGTTTCAATTCGTGTTGGATGAAAAAGAAGTTTACATTCAGTCAAAAAAAGCAAATCTCCGATTCTGCTCCAGTATTTATCTTTAAAGTTCTTGATCGCAATTTCTGCAATAGACCAGGTATTGATAAAAAAATTTCCTCCTTTTTTCAAATGTCCTGAAATATTTGAAAGCAATTTCATTGTGTCCTCTTCATTAAAAAATTGAAGGCTATTTCCCATACAGATCACGACATCATATTGCTCATCAATTTGCATTTCAAGCACATCTTCGCAAAATACCTTGATCGGTAATTTTTCCGAACCTGCTTTGTCTTTTATTTCCGTGATATAGTCAGGAAGGTTATCTACTGACGTTACTTTTATTTCCCTGCGAGCTAGTTCAAGACTATGTCGGCCGAAACCACACATTATATCGAGAACATGATCTCCTGGTTTTAATTTGCCATCTTGTACGATCCAATCTACCTCTGCTAAAGTTGTTTTTTGAGGAAAAATTTGTCTCCAGATATTTTTATAGTGACCGTTAAAAAAAGAATTATTTACGTTTTCGAACCGTATGTCTTGCGGCATGTTTAAGCTTTTATGAATAGGAAAAGAATTAACGATAATTATAAATGGCAGCTTATTCCAATAATTTATTTCTCATTGCATACATTACTAGGCCTGCAATTGTTTTAGCTCCTACCTTTTGTTTCATATTCTGTCGAATGGTCTCGATAGTTCGCGGACTTAGAAATACTTCTTTTGAAATCTCTTCTGTTGTTTTATCCTCCGCAATCAGTTTTAATATTTTCAGTTCCTTTTCAGAAAGCTTTACTGGATTTGGATAAAACTGTCTCACCTTCTTTTTATGCTGTAGTTTAAGCAGAACCGCTTTATTCACCAGGTCATTAAAATAGAAGTCATCATTCATACATGTCAGAATAGCCTGGTAGATCTCTTCAGGGTCAGTTGTCTTTGTTAGATATGCATTGGCTCCCATCTCCATCATCTTCGTGATCATTTCCTGGTCATCATACATAGTAAGCACAATAATTTTCAGGGACTCATACTCTTTCCTGATAAGACTAATAGCGTTGATGCCATCCACTTCCGGCATTCTTATATCCATAAGTATTACATCAGGCATCTTGATCTTCAGCTTATGCATCAGGTCCTTTCCATCCTCTGCCTCCCAAAGTATTTTTAGGTATTCTTTATCTCTCAGCGCCATTTTTATTCCATCACGAAAAATTTTATGGTCATCGGCAATGGCAACTTTAATTTGATCAGCAGTCATGTTTTGGGCTCTCTTTAATAGGTTAAGCAAAATCTGGACGAAAATACTTCTTTTTTATAATCAATAAATTTTGAGTGATTCACAGCATGTTATTTAAATCAAGAGTCGTAAGCTAAAATAACAGTAATGAAATGCTATTAATTCCTTTTCGGGGTTGAATATCTATTTTCAAAATCCTATCATGTAAACAAACCCGGACAAAACTGTATATCTACCATTCTTTAAGTAAAAACCATAGCAGTAAAATTGAGCACATTTGCTCTTGCACTAATTAGAATGCGTTTCTACATTTGATTCAAGTTGATTGACGAGGATTAGCTCCCTCAAACATCCAATGTCCTAATCCCGATCTCAATCGGGAAAAAACCGTCCAAAAAAGAAATCACATTATCCTTTGAAGACCATTGCGAACTCCGCAGTCAATCAACTTCTTTTTCTTTCAAATTGATTCCTCTCCCTGTGTAATAAATACACTTCCTCTTTTCCACAGCTGTTAACAACTCCCTCAAAAATCGGGAAGTTTCAGGTAATCTTGCTATCTTTATATCAGTAAAAATACTAATTATACGTAGAAATTATACTCGTATTTATGACGTATCATTGCTACTCAAAAATAGTTAAAACCCTTTCTGGAGCTGCATTTCATTCATTTTCAAGCTTGCCATTAGGTTAATGCGCTCTTGAAAACCCCCTCCATTTGGGCAATTTTTACCACACAATTAATCTTAAGGCTAAAAACTAGTGTTATGAAAAGAGCTTGGAATAATGATGAACTCATTACTGTTTGGGAAGAATAATTAAAAGGCCCAAACTATTTTAATCTAGCTAAAAGTTTTTCTATTTTTGGAACAAATCCAAATGTGGGAAAACTTTTCTTATATTATACTGTCACGTCCACCTATTTAATTCTACCCCTAGTTTTCTTTTTCCTTAAATGTAAGTTAAAAGATAGGATTCCGTCCATAATTGGATTATACGGTATCATGTTCTTCGGGTTATTAGTTATTTACTATGACTATATTCCTATAAGTTTTCAAAAATATTATCAGGTTTCCTACACGTTTTTAGAATACTCCGTTTTTTCATTTATTTTCTGGAATTATATAAAAACCCATGCGTTTAAGGCTTTTATGGTCATTGCCTCGTTCTTATTTTTTGCATTCCAAATATTTTTTGTGACGACCGCAACATTTAAACGTCTGGACAGTATACCTGTAGGCATTGAAACGATTTTGCTTTTTATATATATCTTTTATTTTTTTTATGAATTCTCAAAACAAATAAAAGATACGTTCATTTATAATCACTATACTTTCTGGATAGCGGTAGGAATAATGATTTATCTGGGAGGCTCTTTCTTTTTTTACATACTTATAAATAGCCTGAATCAAAGTGAAGTCGATAAATTTGGAATTATGACTTTTGTAGCAGAGATTATAAAGAATTTATTATTCGCATTTTCCATTTTCATGTATAAAAAATTTCCAGTAAATAAAATCCATAATCACTCTAAAAACATTCCGAATCTGGACATGATCTGATCCACCAACTATTATCAATTTTATGTTCTTACTACAAGCCACAAATTCTTCAACTACTACAGCATTATTCCTGGGTACCATCGGTATGCTTGTTCTTACCATCGGGCTTGTGGTATTTATTATCATGCATCAGCGAAGGGTGCAGCGTTTCCAGCAAAAACTACAGCAATTGGAAATAGACCAGCAGAAAATGATGTTGAATGCTTCTATTAAAATGCAGGAAGAAGAACGTCAGCGCCTGGCGGCAGATCTGCATGATGATGCAGGTCCATTATTAGCCACTGCAAGACTCTATTTAAATGAGAATCTCGTAAATCAAGATAAGGTAAACCAGCTCCAAAGTATTTTCCAGGCAAGGCAGATCATTGATGACACCATACAATTAATAAGAAATATAAGTCATGACCTGATGCCGCCTACGCTTAAAAACTTTGGATTGGAATCAGCTATCAATGACCTGTTTCAAAAGATCAGTGGCAGCGGTACAGTAAACGCCAGCCAGCGTTTTCATGATTATAAAGACAGGTTAAAACCAGAAAAGGAATTACTTGTCTTCCGTATCGTACAGGAACTTATCAATAATATTCTTAAGCATAGTAATTCCAGTTTTATCCATTTGACACAGAATGTACATGCTGATAAATTCTATCTCCGCATCCACCATGATGGTCGTGGTATTGTACAATCTGATTTTGAAAAATTGAATAAGAGTAATATCGGGCTGGGATTAAAAAATATTGGCAGCCGTATTCGTCTTCTGCAGGGAGAAATTCTTTTTGAAAAGGATATTTCCCAAACATATTATAAAGTGACGATCGAGGTGCCAAAAGATGAACCATACAGCTCGTAAAACTGTATTCAAAAAAATTTATCCGTTCCCGGCTTTGAATTTATTAATAATTTTGGTGCAATCTGATAACTATGGGAATTATTAAAGTAGCCATTGCCGATGATCATAAAATCTTTCGTAAAGGGGTTATTCTTTCACTTCGCCCTTATACTAATATCAAATTTGTCCTGGAAGCAGAAAATGGTGAAGAATTAATAAAAGGAATTCCCGGAAATGAGCCAGACGTAATACTGATGGATCTTCGAATGCCTGGCAAAGATGGTATGGAGGCAACTAAAATTATAAGCAAACAATACCCGGCCATAAAGATTGTTGTGTTAACCATGTACGAAGATGAGAGATTTGTGTATCATATGATGGAAAATGGAGCTAATGGTTATTTGCTCAAAAATGCAGAGCCGCAGGAAATAAGAAGAGCCATTATGGATGTTTATGAAAAGGGGTATTACCTGAATAATTTTGTCAATCGCATTTTATTAAAACGTTCACATGCCCGTCAGAAAGTGGTTCCTTCACTGAACAGTGAAATTACCCTGAACGACAAAGAAAGAGATGTGCTTCGCTATATCTGTATGGAATTTACTGCACAGGAAATTGCACAAAAAATGGATATCAGTGCAAGAACCGTAGAAGCGATCAAAGACAGGTTAATGGAAAGATTTGGAAGCCGGAATACAGCCGGTCTGGTATTCTTTGCAGTAAAAAATAACCTTGTAGATTAACTCATCAAACCTGCTCAAATTTTCATTTCAGGGATTTCGCCTTCTATAATTAATTTACCCGCTGTTTTAGATCTGATTTCATCAACAGTAACACAGGGAGCTCTTTCCAACAACTTAAATCCGTTTGAAGTAATATCAAGTACTGCCAGATCTGTAACTACTTTCTTTACACATTTTACTCCGGTAAGTGGTAATTGACATACTGGTAATAATTTCGATTCCCCTTTTGGATTTGTATGCATCATCGCAACAATGATATTTCGTGCACTTGCAACCAGGTCCATTGCGCCTCCCATGCCCTTTACCATCTTACCAGGAATTTTCCAATTAGCAATATCACCATTCTCACTTACTTCCATCGCTCCTAATACAGTCAGATCAACTTTACCGGCTCTTATCATTCCAAAACTTTCTGCGCTGTCAAAAAAAGCGCCGCCGTGTAAGATTGTTACTGTCTCTTTTCCTGCATTTATAAGATCAGCGTCAATTTCTTGCTCTACAGGATATGGACCCATCCCAAGCATGCCATTTTCACTTTGTAGCATAATGCTTATTCCATTCGGAATAAAATTGGCAACAAGAGTTGGAATGCCAATACCAAGATTTACATACATCCCGTCTTTTAACTCCTGGGCAATTCTTTTTGCAATTGCATATTTATCAATAGCCATAAGTTTTTGCTTTTTCAGTTTTTAATTTGGATAGTCTTCCTCTCAATTCTTTTTTCATAATTACTTCCCTGGAAAATTCTATGTATATAAATTCCTGCTACGTGTATGTGATCGGGATCTAATTCTTCCGGTTCTACCAACTGTTCAACTTCTGCTATGGTGATCGTTCCGGCTTTTGCCATCGATGTTGAAAAATTTCTTGTCGTTTTCCTAAATACAAGATTACCGAGCCTGTCTCCTTTCCATGCTTTCACAATTGCAAAATCGGCATGGAGAGCATTTTCCATTAAATACATTTTACCTTTAAATTCTTTTACTTCTTTTCCTGCCGCTACTTCTGTCCCAAAACCGGCGGGGGTAAAAAAAGCTGGTATCCCCATGCCTGCCATTTGTATCCTTGTTGCTAATGTTCCTTGTGGTATCAGTTCCACTTCAAGCTCACCACTCAATAATTGCCTTTCAAATTCTTCATTTTCTCCAACATAAGAACTTAGCATCTTTTTTATTTGCCTTGTTTTAAGTAGCAATCCTAAACCAAAATCATCAACACCAGCGTTGTTGGATATACATGTCAGATCAGTACAGCCTTTACGCTTCAAAGCAGCAATACAATTTTCTGGAATGCCACAGAGACCAAACCCTCCCAGCATTATAGTAGCCCCATTATTAATGTCGCGTATTGCTTCATCAGCTCCTCTTACAATCTTATTCATAAGGAAATTTTATTAAACAAAAATACGAGGAAGTAAACTATGGTTTCTTTTCGACCAGCTTCTTATTCAATTTCATTTTTCTGTATGTGGTATCGAGTCCAGGTTTTGTTTCATTTTGGTATTCCTGGGCTTTCCTTTCGTCAGTCCGGAGAGAATCACTTATTGCTTTAAAAAGATCAGGTCTGCTTTCGTAAAATGCTAGACTTTTTTTGAAGTTTTCCCTGGTAGTAGAATGGATGTAAAATATTTTTTCATACAGTATAACACTTTCTGTCTTTTGGTTCTTAGTACTGTCTTTCATAATAAAAGTAGACACATAAGCGTCTGCACGCATCAAGTCCCACATTATTTTGCGCATTTCATTTTGAGGTAAAATATCCTTTGGGATCTTTTTATCCTGAATACAGCCAAAGGTTAAAATGATAAGAATTATAAAAAAGGAAAATCTCATTTCAGATCATTATAAATGCGGGCATTCGTTACATCCAATTTCAACAAGTGATTTAAGGCCCTGTCCTTGACATCCTTTTTTGCTTTGCTGAAAATTTTTACTAGTTCATTGCTTTTCCCCTGGAAAAAGAACGTTATGATCATCGAGTTGGGATTCTCTTTATCAATGGTTGATAAAAAATTAAGACAATTCAATACTCCATTCCTTGCTTCTTCCTCATTTTCATAAAACAGATCCACTCCAGTCCTATAATATAAATAAACAGCATCATGAAAAAGTGCGAACCTGTTATTGTTTATATTATCCGAAAGCCAATAACGGTTTCGCTGGGTTTCATAATTTTTCCATCCTGTGATTTCGCTTGATTCCGGTGCATTGTTTACTATGTTCTGTGACTTGAGAAAATAAGGATCGCCGCCTCGTAAAGAAAAAGAATCATAATCAAAACCAAGAATAATATTTACCCAATATGCAAATACAGCAGTTAAGTTTGCTACCAAAGCATCACTTCCCTGGATTCGGTTCTCATTAAATTCTATGGGTTGATATTCGACATATTTAAAAACTAAATTTTCATCGATATAATTTATCATCGGGCATTGATAAGTGGTGTTATAAGCAGGCCGTGCAGCCTGAACCGTAAGCGTTGCCAGGTACACATCTTTACCAATAACACCATTAATACTTAGAAGGAAGTGACATTGGATTCTTTCAGCTGGCTGGTAAACATCGGTCGTCCATTTCCTGTTATTAATAAAATTCGTAAGCCCGGATTGGAGGGTCTGGAAAATTTTCCGGTCGACCGTTGTCGGCACTTTGTCCTTATTCACATTCATCGTTAATCGTGCCTGGATCTCCTGGGATTGGCCAAATAAATAAATAATGCAAAAAGATATGAGGAGGGTCGTTTTTTTAAGCATAGTATAACTGGATAATGGTGTCAACAATGTTTTTAGCTGCCTCTTTTTTCGACATAAGGTCATAATTAAATTCTTTCCCGCTTTTATCAAAGATGGTGATTTTATTTGTATCAGTACCGAAACCAGCGCCTTTATCATTTAATGAATTCAATACAACCATGTCAGCATTTTTATTTTTTAGTTTCCCAAGTGCATATTCACGTTCATTATTTGTTTCCAAAGCAAATCCTACCAGTATTTGTTTCGAAGATTTCTTTTTACCAAGGGTTTTTAAAATATCCTTTGTTTTCTTTAATTCAATTATAAGCTCCCCGCTTGTTTTCTTGATTTTACTCGCCGCCACTTTTATAGGGGTATAATCAGCAACAGCTGCTGCCATTACCCCAATATCTGATCTATCAAATTGTTTTGTACAAGCATTATACATTTCCTCGGCCGTATTAACTCTTACAGATTTAATTCCATTGGCTGGCAAATTAATTAACGATGGTCCCATGATCAAAGTAACATCCGCGCCCCGGGCATATAATTCTTCTGCAATTGTCAATCCCATTTTACCTGTTGAATGATTACCAATAAAACGAACTGGATCAATCGGCTCGTATGTCGGACCAGCAGAAACAAATGCTTTTTTTCCAGACAAAGATTGGGAAATATTAAACCTGTCTTCAATAAATCTTACAATAGCTTCTGGTTCAGCCATCCGACCATCCCCAATCAATCCGCTGGCAAGTTCTCCTTTATCAACCGGAATTATTTTATTTCCAAATTCTGTCAGCTTCCCGATATTTTCTTTGGTCGATTGATGATGCCACATATCCTCATCCATTGCCGGCGCCACAACAACAGGGCATGTGGCAGATAAGTAAACCGCAAGTAACAAATTGTCACACTGCCCATGAGCCATTTTTGAAAGTGTATTACAACTCAATGGCGCAATCAACATCATATCAGCCCACCTGCCGAGCATAACATGATTGGCCCAGGACTCTTCATCAAACAGGTCGACCAATACTTTATTTTTTGAAAGAGTGGAGAAAGTAAGTTTTGAAATAAAATCAGTTGAAGATGGAGTC
Organism: Chitinophagaceae bacterium; assembly: GCA_036005825.1. GTDB lineage: Bacteria > Bacteroidota > Bacteroidia > Chitinophagales > Chitinophagaceae > VBAS01. The sequence goes on from DASYQG010000475.1 coordinate 12,244, forward strand.
ATGATCACTTTTACATCTGCACCTGCTTTCACTAAAAGGCGAACAAGAAATGCGGATTTATAAGCTGCAATGCTTCCCGTAATCCCTAGTAATATTTTTTTGCCTTTCAACATTTCTCTTATAAAATTAAAACTTACTATCAGAAACTAAAAGCGTCCCGGAAAATGGGACGCGAAAATAATTTATTAAGAAGAGGCAAGCTGTAGGTTTATTAACTGAAAAGCTCATCTTCTCCTTTACGGAAATAAACTTTGTCCTCCATAAACTCTTGGGTGGCCAGCAAAGCAGGGTTTGGCATTCTTTCATAAGCTCTTGAGATCTCGATCTGCTCTTTATTCTCATGTATTTCCTCAAGACTATCAGTATGGCTTGCAAACTCCTCCAGTTTGTTATGCAATTCTTCTTTCAAAGAAATATTGATCTGATTAGCTCTTTTTCCGATGATGGAAATTGATTCATACAAATTGCCTGTTTTCTCCTTTATGTCATTCAGGTTTTTTGTTTCCACTATGTTGCTTGTACCAACACTAAGCTGGCGTCTTAGTTTGCTCATTATTTAGATTTTTTTAATGTTGCTATTTGTTAATGAAATATAATGCTCAACTTCTTTTACCAATTTACTGTCAGGAAAACGGTCCATAAAATCATTACACTCGGCGATTACCTGCTCATAACGTTCCACTTTTCTTTCATCAACGCTCAATTCAGCAAATTTATAATAAGATCTTATAACCATTAATTTATATTCATCGCTCTTTTCTGAATCAGGGAAATCATTGAGTAAGGTCGTATATGATACTCCTGCCGCTCTAAACTGTCCAAGGTCGTAATATAATCTTGCTGCAAGCCTTTCTTTTTCTTCCAATTTTACATGACAAATATCGATAAGCTCATTAGCCTCTTTATTCTTTGGAGAGCCAGGATGTGTATTAATAAATGTCTGTAACATCCCTATTGCTTTCATTGTATTAACTTGATCTAGTGGGATCTTCGGTGACATTTTATAATAACAATAAGCCCGCATATAGTCAAGTTCTTCTGCCTTTGGGCTATTGGGAAAAGCTTCAAGAAAATTTTTGAAGAGGTTTTCAGCGTTCAAATAATCCTTTTGATAATAGGCACAATAAGCATATTTATAATATAGATCCTCAAAAATGGCTGTTCCCTTAAAGTGTGGCATAACATCCTCGTATAGAGTCTGAGCATAATTGTATTTCTTTTTTACAAAGTATTGCTCTGCCATGCGCAACTTATACTCAGGATCTTTATTCTTCAAAATCTTATTGATTCCGCCGCAACCGCTGAGCAAACCGACTATAATGATCAAAAGAAAAACTCTCATAAAAAGTGGGCAAAGATAGTTTTAATCCGGCAAATCTGCTGTAAAAATTAATTGATGCCAAGATAATGTGGTTAAGATTATTATAATACTATTTGCGATGCCCGAATGGCAAAGCAAAAAAAGGCCCCTGAATATTCAGGGGCCTTTTTATCAAAAACTAATTATTAATTCTTTCTAAGATTTGGGTGAGGAGCAGGAACAGTATTTGGTCCTTCTTCACCTTCATTTGCTGCACGAATATCAACTGTATCGCAATCGCCACCTTCTTCACCGTATTTGAAGATCAAGCGATCACCGCTTACACCTTCTTTCTCGATCAGGTAGTTGATAATTGCATTTACTCTATCCCAGCTTCTTTGTTGTTCAAGTTTGTTTCCTGCGCAATATCCAGTTACTACTACGTTGCAACCTGGAGAGTTACGCATACGGTCAGCAACTACTGCCAACAGTCTCTTTGCATCATCACTCAATTTAACTGAATTCTTAGCAAAGCCTACGCTTGGCAAAGCACCTAATAGTTGAGAACATGAAGGCGCAGCTACCATTCCTTTACCAACACAAGTTGTATCACAAGGGCATTTACCGATACCATCAGCATCTACAGGCTGGCAATAAGTTGGCGTAATAAGCTCCTTATCCTTACAATCAGGAACACCATCGCCATCAGTATCGCGGGTTACACCGTGTGTATCAACAGGGCAGCCTTCCGGAGTTTGTTCCTGGTCAAATTGGTCAGTTACACCATCCAGATCACTATCAGGAAGAACTGGTTTTGGCAAACGCATCAAACGAGGGTTGCGGATCTCACTGTATGCATAATCAAGTGGGTTAAGCCACCAAAGTGGTTCAACAGCTTTGGCACCGAGATTAATATTGAGACCTATACTTGCAAAGTTGTATGAATCATAATCAGGAGTAAGAACTGGATCACCAACCCCATGTTCCTGCCAACGTTGGCCGTCAAGCAAATCAGTTTTTACTAATGTGTGCCTATCCTCAATTGCAAGGTTGAGTTTATTACTCAACTTAAAGGCAATTCCAACACCTACTGTACCTGAAGGTTTCATTGTCATTCCAAATAACTTTGGTCTCCTAATACCTCCTTCGGTTTCGGCAAGTGTTTCATAAGAATCATCCAAGATGTTATCCTTTAACTCTTTGCGTATGTCTTTTCTGTTCTTATAAACGAAAGTTGAGCTTTGCGCTAGGCTATTAAATTTCGCAGCATATGAAGTACCACCAGAGTAACTATCGCCATCTACTGCATTTATTTTGGCTTCATAAATAGTTGCCCCTATACCTCCAAAACCATAAATATTGAAGCCTGTTTTTGATTTATGAAAACGAATATTATTAAGCGTGAAAACTCCCTCTATAGAGAGATCATGTGCTTGTGTCTTATAATTATAAAAAACATTGTCTATGGGTGTGGTAGCTGTAAAGGCAGCACCAGTACCTGCTACCAGATAAGTCGGCTGACCCGTAGCTGCTCCAACATTCAGTAATGGAGTCGAATATTTGGGAGCTGTAGCCGGGGGAATCCATCCGGTATTTCTTCCAAAATAATTTGCAGGGTTCCAACTCAATCCTTTAGCAGTTCCATACAAGTACTCAAGACGCATCGAGAATACATATCCAAATGCTTTTCTAACATGTAACCCAAGGCCGCCTGTAGGAAATACGGAGGGAACATCACCTGCGATAGTGAAAGCTCCGGCTTTTATTCCAATTTCCCATTGGTTACGAGGTTTTGCTGGAAAATTATAGGTTCCATTTAAGAACTCAGAATGCTGAGGCATTCTTTTCGAAGGGATAAGGGAAGAATCTTTTACATCATAGCTTGCGCCTACCTGTGCAAAACTTCCGGTTGCCAGCAGGCATATAATGCCAGCTAGAAAAATATACTTTTTGCTTGCCATAACTTGAGAGTTAGTTTTTGATAAAGAGAATACGAATGTCCAAAATTACACGCAAAAATATAACTTGATGGTTAAAAACCAAATTTTTATGTGATTTATTTAGCTGAAAATCATTGTGGAATTTGTTCTACAAAAAACCTGTTAGGGAATCAACCCATACTTGTCTGCAATATTTTTTTGATGCGTATATTGCCCTGCCTTAAATAAAATGAATTTACCAACTGCATTGATAGAAAATGAACTTAAAACCTTTGAAAACAGGTTTAAGGAAGCGGCAAAAAGCAGAGCTCCTCTTTTGGATCGCATCATGCGATATGTTGTAAAAAGGAAGGGCAAACAGCTTCGCCCGATGTTTGTGTTATTGTCTGCCAGACTTTGCGGATCGATCACTGAAAGCACATACCGCGCTGCTTCACTTGTTGAATTATTGCATACAGCCACTCTTGTTCATGATGATGTAGTGGATGATTCTGCGGAAAGACGAGGTTTTTTCTCCGTTTATGCCTTATGGAAAACAAAAGCTTCTGTACTGATCGGTGATTATTTGCTTGCAAAAGGACTGCTACTATCCCTCGATAATAACGATTATAAAATTCTACACATACTTTCAGATGCTGTAAGAAAAATGAGCGAAGGAGAATTGCTGCAATTGGAAAAAACAAGAACACTTGCTATTCCAGAAGAAGTATATTATGAGATTATCAGGAACAAAACGGCCTCATTGCTTGCATCAGCTTGTGCTGCCGGCGCATGGTCATCTTCTAACGATGAAGAGAAAACCGAAAAGATGAGATCATTTGGTGAATATGTTGGCATGGCTTTTCAAATAAAAGACGATTTATTTGATTATGCAAGTGATAAGATCGGCAAACCAACTGGTAATGATATCAAAGAAAAGAAACTGACACTTCCTCTTATTTATACTTTGAAAAATTGTGATAAACAAACCCGCCGGGAAATTATTTACGTTATAAAAAATAAAAATACTGATACCGCACAAGTAAAAAAAGTAGCGGATATTGTTACAAGATCAGGCGGAATTCAATATGCAACTGATAAAATGAATGAATTCTATATCAAAGCAAAAGAAATTCTTTATCAATTTCCGAATGATGATTCAAGAAAGGGACTTGAAGACCTGGTCAATTTTGTGATCAATAGAAAATATTAAGCATTAAATTTAAAGATGCAAAAAAGATGGAAAATATTAACTCCGGATAAACAGAAGTCTGATTTGCTTCAGCAATCACTTAAAATTTCTCCTGTTGTTTGCAATATACTTGTCCAAAGAGGTATTGAAACTTTTGAGCAATCAAAAAAATATTTCCGTCCTGTACTGACAGATCTTCATGATCCATGGTTAATGAAAGACATGGATAAAGCAGTTGAAAGAATTATCCGTGCTATAAATAATAAAGAAAGGATACTAGTATTTGGCGATTATGATGTGGATGGAACAACCTCTGTTGCCTGCATGTATCGTTTCCTGAAAAAAATTCATTCTGATCTTGATTTTTATATCCCTCATCGTTATCGCGAAGGCTACGGTGTAAGTAAAGCCGGCATTGATCATGCAAAAGAAAATGGATTTACTTTAATTATTTCTTTGGATTGTGGAATAAAATCAATAGAACTTATTTCTTATGCAAAACAACTTGGAATTGACTTTATCGTTTGTGATCATCATTTACCCGATGACGAATTACCGCCAGCAATTGCTATTTTAAATCCAAAACAAAAAGATTGTAAATATCCGTACAAAGAATTATGTGGTTGCGGAGTTGGATTCAAATTGATCTCAGCGCTTGCTCCACAATTCGATTTAACTGATGAAGATGTTTATGAAAGTCTTGATCTTGTTGCAACCGCTATCGCTGCTGATATTGTCGCAATGACTGGTGAGAATCGGATACTTGCCTATTATGGTTTAAAAAAAGCAAATGAACATCCAAACAATGGAATAAAAGCTCTTAGCTTTTTAAGTAGTTTAAAAACAGCACTGCATATCAATAATCTTGTTTTTATAATTGCTCCAAGGGTAAATGCTGCCGGAAGAATGGATGATGCAAGAAAAGCAGTGCAGATGTTTATTGCTGAAACCTATGGTGAAGCGTTGCATTTCGCTGAAATGCTTCACAGTGATAATACAGACAGAAAAGAAGCCGATGGAAACATTACCGGCGAGGCTTTAACACTTATCAATGAAAATGGTGAATGGCTTGAAAGAAAATCAACTGTTGTTTACAGATCGCATTGGCATAAAGGCGTTGTTGGTATCGTTGCATCAAGATTGATCGAACATTATTATCGTCCAACAATCGTACTCACACAAAGTGGTGAGTTTGCAGCGGGCAGTGCCCGCAGTGTTCCGGGGTTTAATTTATACGAAGCTGTTCATGCATGCCGGGAGCATTTAATTGGTTATGGAGGTCATTTTGCCGCTGCAGGATTGACCCTGGAAATTGATAAGATCGATGACTTCAGAAATAAGTTTGAAGAAATAGTTTCAGCAACTATTCATCCGGAATTATTGATCCCTGAAATCGTTATTGATTCAGAAATAAATTTTAAAGACATTCAGTGGCCATTCTATAATATACTTCAGCAAATGGAACCTTTCGGACCAGAGAATCTGCGTCCGGTCTTTGTTGCAAAAAAAGTTTGGAACACCGGTTATTCAAAAATTGTAAAGGAAGAACATATAAAATTTTCTCTGAAACAAAATAACACTGTGTTTACAGGCATTGGTTTTAAAATGGCTGATAAATTTCATTTACTGCAAATGAATAAACCTCTCGATGTTGTTTTTAAAATTGATGAGAATGAATGGAACGGGACCAAATCACTGCAACTTAGGGCAATTGATTTTAGAGTATCTGAATAATATCCATATTAAATTATTCTTATCATACAGGGATTTTACGAATCATTGATGTTAATAATTTATTCATAATTTTCCCGGCTTTTCATTAATCTCTTACCTTAGATTTGAGTCCCTCAAAAAAGTCGCGTATACAAAACTTAACTGCTATGAAAAAGATTTATTTGTTTACTGTCTCTGTTTTCTTTTTTGTGTTAGCAAAATCTCAAACGCCGGTTCCCATGTTGTCTCAACCGGGTTTAACCTATACCGAAAATTTTAGTGACATAGCAAATTGGACATTCAATGGTACAACCGGAACATTTTCTTCCGGGATAGGAGCTGCAGCGTGGAAGGGCAATGCGATTGCGACAGGATCGGGCATTCCAACTCCAAATGTGATGACAACTTCAACGCTTGCTTTTTCTACAGGCAGTTCTGGCGGTGTGCAAAAAGGAACCGGAGTTATTCAATTTCTAACTACAGGTACAACAGCAAATACTACTTCTCTCGGCTTTGATTTTTTTATGGATTTTACTGGTGTAAATGCAGGGACACTAAGTTTTAATGCCGCAACAGTTTTTAATTCGACTGGCGACAGGGTAGGCACGTTAAGAGTTTATGCAAGTAATGATGGCTCAAACTGGACTCAATTAACGGGGGCTAATTTACCTTATGTAGCAACTAACAATGTAGCCGGAAGTGCTTCAATAACATCCATCCCCTTACCTGCTACTTTCAATGGTTCCCCAACTGCAAGACTTAGATTTTATTATCATAATGGTGATGCAAATGGTACGGCTGGGTCAAGACCAAAGATCAGCATTGATGATCTGACTGTAACAGCATCTAACTCTCAAAACCCAACTCCTTCGATTGTTGTATCTCCTACATCAATTAACGGTTTTAGTACAACAACAGGAAACCCCTCTCCTTCACAAAGCTTTACAGCAAGTGGAAGTAATTTAACTGAGAATATTCTGATTACTCCTACAAGTCTTTATGAAGTATCAACTGATAACTCAACCTTCGTCTCTTCTGTAACACTAAATCAAAGCGGCGGCACAGTAAGTAACACTACTATATATGTAAGAATTAAATCATCTGCTCCTCCGGGTACAGCAAATGGTTCGGTTTCGTTAACAGCAAGTACTGCTTCAAACTCGGTTTCATTGACAGGAGCCGTGATAGGATTGATCAATCTTGCTGCTTCTCCTTATGTTCAAAATTTTAATGGAATTAGTACTGGTTTAGCAACAGGTATTACTGTAAGAACCGGTGCTACCGTTTCTGCAATAGGAGCCGAAGCTACATTTGCAACTGCACCTGCAACATGGAATAATACAGGGGGTGGATTCAAAAATTTTGCTTCCGGAAATAACGACCAGGGAGTAACACAAAATACAGCAACAGACAGAGCTGTTGGTGTTCGCCAGGTTGCTGGTACAGATCCAGGAGCCGGATTTATTTTCCAAATTGCAAACACGTCAGGTAAAATAAATTTTACACTAGATTTTAATTTACAGTCGCTGGATGCAAGCAGCCCAAGGATCACAACATGGCGAGTTGATTATGGATCAGGAGTAAATCCTTCCAGCTTTGTGGTTCCTACAACAACGGGAACTCTTACAACAGGAGGAAATACCTTTTCAAATAACCCGATCCATGTTGATTTTGGTACTGCCTTAGATAATCAGTCTGGCGTTATCACCATCCGTATTGTCGCATTAACCAGTTCTTCAGGTTCAGGTAACAGGGCAAGCACAGGAGTGGATGATTTCACACTTTCATGGGAAGATCCAACAGCAAAAACATTTAGCCTGGATGCAACAGCAATAAGTTTCCCGATAACTAATATTCCTAATAGTAGCACAGCGAGCTATAAAATAGTAAACCAGACTAATCTTGATCACCCAATCGATATTGTAGCAACTGCTCCTTATACAGTATCTACTGATAATTTAAACTTTGTTTCAAATTTATCTGTTGCGCCTGCTGATGCTTTCAATAAAACGATCTATGTAAAATTTGCACCTGTAGCCGCTAGTGTATATCCAGGTACGGTTACACATACAAGCGATGGAGCTGTTTCAAAAATTATAAACTTATCAGGAGAAGCAGTTGACCCGAATGCACTCACCTTTAATTTCAATACTTGTTCTATTTCCAATATTCCGGGTTCAGGATTCTTATCTATCAATATAACCGGAGCACAAAAATGGAAATGCAGTCAATTTGGAAGAAATGGGACAAATGGTGTTGATGTAAATGGATTTGCCAATGGCGCTGCTCAAACAAATGATGCCTGGTTGATATCACCGGCATTGAACCTGAATAATATTATAAATCTTGCAGTGCTTAGTTTTTACAGCCGCGGGGAATTTACAGGTCCAAAACTTCAATTGTATGTTTCTACCACTTATGATGGAAGCAGCGTTCCTAACCTTGCAGATTGGACAGAATTAAATGGAAACTTCCCCACACCTCCAGGCTCTGCAACAACAACATGGGCATTCTCTGACAACATTGATCTTTCAGCTTACAAAGCTGCTCCGAAAGTATATATCGCTTTCAGGTATACTTCTTCAGCTGCATTAAATGCTGCTCGTTGGTCGGTGGATGATATTGCTATTACTGATCAATCAACTTTATTAACAGTAAATCCAAATCAATTGAATTTTGGAGAAGTTTCCGTTGGTGCTAATTCATCCAGCCAGGTAGTAAGTTTGACTGCTATTGGTAGTAATGATCTGACATTAACTCCTCCTGCAGGTTACCAAGTATCCTCAAATAACATCAATTTCACCTCTTCGGGTATCGTAATAGATCAAGCTACCGCTGCCGCAGGAACAACATTCTATGTACGTTTCTCACCAGTTGTAAAAGCGTTGAAAGTAGAAGGAAATATTAATGTAACTGCTGATGGATTAAATAAAGACATCGTTGCGTTAACAGGTTCATCATTCCCTAAATCTGAAACATTTGATGTGGCTTGTTACAATATCAGTTTCTTTGGAGCAGGTTCAACCAATAGCGCAACACCAGAACAAATTGCAACACAAGTTGGCAATATTTCTACGGTAATGCAAAAATTGAATGCGGATGTTATCGGTATTGAAGAAATGTCAAATGACGCTGCTTTGACTCAATTGGTAGGAACACTCCCTGGTTATTCTTCTGTCGTTTCAAATCGCTGGTCATATTCATTCAATCCACCAGAGGCTGATTTCCCACCACAGAAGATCGGTTTTATTTATAACACTGCAACAATGAGTTTATCAGTTGATGAACCACCACGTGTAATGTTTGAAAGTTTATATGACAGTGCAAGGTTGAATCTTCCAAATCATCGCCTTACTGATTATCCGACAGGAACCCCATCCAGTTTCTGGGCTTCAGGGAGATTACCA
>DASYQG010000476.1:0-3786 GCA_036005825.1 Chitinophagaceae bacterium
TTTCCGGCTTATGCTATGCAAAGGAAAGTGATATGCTGATCATGACTGTTTCAACGGAAGACACAAGAAACAGCTACACGGATGGTACAATCGGTAAAAGTTATTTATGGATAATTAATAACATTACAACTAAGATAACCGACAGAGTCCTTGGCAGTAAAAGAGTAATTGATCTTGAATACATTGATTCCCGCTTTAAAGGTCAAAAGATCGAAGCTTCAACTGTAATTAAAGAAACCGATAAATTGATTTATTTGGTATTAGTAGCTGATAATGATGATGGAAGTAGTACTGTTTTTAAAATGAGTATTACAAAGACTATTTCTCTTGCAGAATAACAAACTCCTGCTCCAGGTTTAATGACTGCTGGTATAATAAATGAATAAACTCCCTCCCCCATTTTGCATAGTAAGAGCTGAAATTATCATATCGTTCCTGTAAACCATTTTCGGGGAATAAATGTTCCTTAATAGTATTGATCTGTCTTTGCTGATCAGCAAATTTTCTTTTCTCTGCTCTCAACATTTTCTTTTCCAATTCCTGCAAACGATGAACAGTCCGAAGCTTTAACGCCTCTACATGTTTTTCCAAACTACTATCAACTGCAGAAGCTTGCCTTTTAAAATTTTCATACATCTGTTCAAGCTCAGATAAAGACCCATTTAATTTTACTTCATTCTTACTTTCGTTCAATACAGTCCTGTTCAGCAATTCTTCAGAAGACAAAAAGAAATCCTCAATTGTAAATCCAAGTTTTAAAATTCTTTCCTGCCATTTTTTTTCAACGATCAAAAAAGAGTTACGGAGCACCAGCATTGGAAATGGAACTTTATAATGATTGAACAGGTCTTTCAATTGTAACCAATAAGCTGTTTCTCCTCCCCCGCCAATAAAAGCAAGATTTGGTAAAACTGTTTCCTGGTAAAGTCCGCGAAGAATAACATTTGGACTAAAGCGATCAGGATGTTCATTCAACTCTTTAAGTAGATCGTGTTGCGAAAACCTTTCCTTTTGATTCACCACTCTCCATTCACCACCTACCATTTCAATTCTTTCACGAATATTGTCCTTCAAATAAAACAAATTGACCTCTCTGGGATTTGCCTGTACCTTATACCCAGCACTACTCAATCTTTCAGCAGTTTTCTCAACAATACCCGATGCAGTTTGATTTAACAGATCATCTTTAAATATTGGGATCATCTGTCTTTTCAATTCGGTATTATCCGGCAATAAAACAACTAAACCATATTCACCGAATAACGCATTCACTATTTTAAAAGTCGAAAACTGAATTGTATCACCTTCTTTATAACATTCCTTAATCAAACTCACGATCTCGTTGCCATTTGGTAATACAGAAAGCTGGCCTTCCATCAAACCGATCAGCTTTATCAATTCCTTATCTACTTTCATTCTCCCGACAGCACCGGTTTGTTTTGTATTCCATGTTAGTTTTTCGCCCCCGAGATAAATATGGTTCAGTTCATCAAGGTCAGCATCTTCAGTACCAATATAAAAAACGGGAACAAAATTGTAATCCGGTAAATTAGTCTTGCAATATTCGGCCAGCTTTATTGTATGCAATATTTTATAAATAAAGTAAAGTGGCCCGGTAAAAATATTATTTTGATGAGCTGTAGTAAATGTGAAAGTATTTGTTGATGCTAATGCTTCAATATTGTTTTTTGTTTTTTCAGATAGTGCGATGGCAGAATATTGCTTTTTTAATTCCTGCACCAGTACATTGCGATCATAGTTAAACTGTTTTCTATCGTCAATTGCCTTTTTTATTCCCTGGATCGTCGGCGGGTAATTAAAGAATTCTTTTAATGAAGCATGCTGGTCAATATAGTCAACCACCGTTTTACTAAAACTTCCCGTTTGCCTGTAAGGTATTCGTGTAGAGATACAATCCATAAGAGTATCAAAAATAGAAAGAGTTGACCAGCCTTAAAATACCGGTTATAAAATTAACTTTACTTTACCCGATAGGCAACAATTGTATTACGCCAAAACGTCGGCACATAGATAATTTTGTTCTTTGCATCCATCCCGATATCTGCTGAATTCTTTTTATCTGTCCTTGAATCCAACAATTGCTGCTTACTGCCATCAGCGTTCACATACCAGACAACGCCCTGCCAGCAGGAAACTATAAAATCATTGCCCGAAATATTCTCGATGCCATCAGTGCCACCTTCCATGCCATCTGCTATCATAGTAAGTATTTTATCCTTGTTCATTTTATATATCCCACCGGCATCCAGCAAATAAAAGTCATCGCCATGCATCAGCACGCCATTTGGCCCTTTCAGGTTATCAAGAAATAATTCTGATACACCATCTTTTACAATAAATATCTTTTTCAATTTTGAGTCTGACACATACACAGTTCCTGTTCTACTAACACTTACATCATTTAATCCTTCAGCACCAGTAACAGCAATCCTTTTTTCAATTTTGGCGCCGGCAATATCAATGACCACTACTTCATTCAGATCTGCCACGTATAGTTTACCCTTGTAAAGTCCCATTCCTTTTGGAGCGTTTAAACCACTTACCCATTCTGTTGCGATCACTTTTCCATCTAAACCAACTTTTGCAACAGATCCTTTTCCATCCTTTCCCCATGGATCGGTGCCATCAATATTTGTAGCATACAAAACTTTATGATCAGCATCAAACAAAACAGATTCAGGGACTTTTAAAACAGAATCTGTTTCCCACAATTTTTCCAATTTGTGCTGTGCAAATAATATAGAGGAACTAAAAAGAATTACTACCAGTAATGCTGTTGTTGACAAAACCTTTTTCATGATGTGAATTTTAGCGTAGCTAAGTTACGGACAGAAAGTCTTATCCAAACCTTGCAGGATCAAAAGCCGAAAGCTCGATCGTCGGCTTCTTCCCGGAGATAATTTCTTCGATCAATTTACCTGTACCAGCAGCAGCTGTCACACCCAACATTGCATGACCACCAGCATAAGAAAGATTTGGATACTTGCTATGCCTTCCGATATATGGCATGCCATCCGGGCTCACCGGCCTGTACCCAAACCATGCTTTGCTTATATCCGGTTGTGGCAAATTCATTGTCGGATAATATTTTTTAAACGCATTGTAAATTGCTGTCACACGTTTCGGCAATATATTATCGCTATGTCCGCTTAATTCCATGGTACCACCAATTCTCAACCATTTGCCAATCGGTGTCGTCGCAGTGCGATCATCAACTAATATTGAAGGATATTGTAAATTCTTTTCTAATCCATCATAGACCATGCTATAACCTTTACCCGGCTGCATCGGTGTATATATATCAAGTAGCTTAGAAATATTTTGCAGCCAAGAGCCATTCGCCAGGATCAATTCTTCACAATCCAGTTTTGCTTTATCAGTTATTACTCCTGTTATCTTTCCATTACTGGTTTCAAAACTCTTTACTTCTGAATTTAGCCAAAACTGTACCCCCTTACTCTTCAGATAAGAATAAAGTGAACGCATAAACTTTCCGGGATTCACATGACAATCGTCAAGATAAAGAACACCACCGGCAACATTTGTTTCCACCTGCGGTTCATGATCCTGCACCTGCTGAGGTGTACACATAATTGTTTTTAACCCATAATTATTTGCCTGTTCCGCTAAATGTTTTTCATGATCGGCAGTCTTTTCGCTTTTCCAAAGCATCCAGCAACCTTTCTCGGTCATATCAAATGGCTCAGGCAATTCATTCTTCACTTCATTCATCAAATGTCTTGTCAGTTGCAAGAGGTTGTTCAT
>DASYQG010000477.1:0-2879 GCA_036005825.1 Chitinophagaceae bacterium
TTAAATGACAACATGAGAAAAGGCCGGGTTTAATCAGAAATTTTTATTGCCTGTTATAAGAATATGTATTTACATAACTTGATAATTCATTCTTACTGGTTTGACTTGTCAATACATCATACATCTGGTTGAAATTTTCGGGATCGGTAATATTCCCGTATGCTGATTTTGCTAATTCCAATCGATTGTTTTCCGCACTTACCAATTGAATTAACTGCTTCGCTTGTGCAACTGTGAAATAATAAGTTTCATTTGCAAAGATCTCTGTCAACCTTGACATTTTAGCTCCTAATCCATACGTATTTCTTACTTCATTATATATTGAAGTAAAACTTGAACTTGACATAGGTGTTCTTGTATAAACAGGGGGAGTATAAACCGGGCTGTTTTGATGATCTCTTACATATACTTCCAGTTCATTTCTTGAACTGTTGGAAAATATGCTATAGAGTTGGCTGAAATTTGCCTGATCAACAATATTATCATATGAACCTTTTGCCAATTCAAGCCTGTTATTTTCATCACTTACCAGTAATATTAGCTGCCTGGTTTGTGCAGTTGTGAAATAATAATTTTCATTTGCAAATGCATTTGATAACGCTGCCATTTTTGCCCCGAGCCCATAACGATTTTGAATATCACGATAAAGAGTATTGAAATCTGCTTCCTTCATTGCAACCCTTGTATAAACAGGATTACTATTATCATAAGTATTTATAAATATGTTCAGCTCATTCCGGCTCGCCTGTGTATTAAGCAACGTACTCATCTGTGAAAAATTGCTACGGTCTATAATGCTTCTGTAAGATATTTTGGCCAGGTAAAGACGGTTAGCTTCATCAGGAGCTAACTGTACTAATTGTCTTGCTTGAGCAACTGTGAAATAATTATTTGTATTTGTAAACGCATTATAGATATAAGACACTTTTGAGTTTGTCGTTGACTGGCGTTGTGCAGTTCTATAAATCGAATTAAATGTTGCTGTCGTCATTGCTGTTGATGAGCTGCCGGCGTTATAAGTACTTACATAAGCTTCCAACTGATCTCTGTATGATTGACTATTCAGCACATCATACATCTGTGTAAAGTTTGTTGGATCGGTAATGCTCCGATAAGATGCTTTTGCTAAAGTGAAGCGACTGCTTTGGCTATTTATTAATTGAATTAATTGTTTTGCCTGGGCTGTAGTAAAATAGTAATTCGTATTTGCAAATGCATCGCTGACCATAGTCGTCCTGGTTGCAGAACGCCATTGATTGCGAATGCTGCTGTACAAATTATTAAAATCTGCGTCACTCATTGCAACCATAGCCGGGCCATTATTGTTATTGCTTCCGGATCTCCACTTTGTCTCTTTTAATTGTACACTCCCATTTGCAGCAATTACAATTTGAAGATCATAGCCCGTTCTTGTTGTAAATATTGTTGATGAAGGATTAGCTTCATTAACACGTTTTATTTGCAACGTATGCTGACCCGATTGAAGATTGGATACAACGATCGGAGTATTGGTGTTTGAATTGTAATCATTATAGACAGTATACTCATTATTATCTATTACTATTGCCTCATTATTATTTCCCCGCACATTGATCGTTACTGTACTGACGCTTTGCGCCAATACCGATATTGTGGTTATACAGCCAGCGAGGAAAAGAAAGATCGTTTTCATAATGCATTTGATTTAATTAATGTTTAGAATATTATAGTTATTAAAAACAAAGTCCATACCATAGAATAACTGAATAATTCAAATAAAATGACCAAAAACTGGATGTGGTTAAAATGCCCCATTTTGGGCGATGATCTGAGAATATAAAAAATGAAAGCCGGGTAAATACCCGGCTTTCGATATATCCACCTCAACGCTATTAGGCACTTTTTTTCTCTCCACCTCTTAATAAGGCTACCAATAATAATATGAATACTGCGCCTCCTATCACCCATACCACAGGGTTTTGATACCATGCTGATTCTTTTTTTACATTTATATCTACATCTATTCCTTTATCCTGTGCAAATGTGATTAAACTTACAAAGCAAAATAAAAAAAATGCTGTAAATCTTATCCATGATCCGCTTATGATCTTTTTCATGCTAGAAGGTTTTAGTGATTATAAAATTTTATAGTGATAAATAAATATTTGATCGATCATCTTTTATGATCACAACATCAATGTCATCAATATGGGGTTGGCAAAAAAGGTGCCATCGAAATTTCGATGTTTGGCATATATTTTTCTCCATTATTATAAATCTTTTTATGGCTAAACGAGTAAAGTCTTTTGCAAAAGGGGAAAATAATACTGAAAAGAAGGGTAAATTGAAACAAAAGCCGCATGGCAAAACTGCAGCTGAGATCGTAAAACGACATCTCAGTGATAAGGATGATAAGATCACCACCGAAGATCTGGAAAACTTAAAAATTGATCTGTCTATACCAAAAGATAAAGCTCATGAACCTTTGCCTATTAAAGAGGATAAAGAAAGACCCAAAGATGCTGATAAAGATAATACGATCACCACTCCATGGGATGTGATCAGTGAATAGTAGAATGATCACTGTCAACTTTTGTTTTCGGAGTTACTACAACTTTAATTAATTGATAGATCAAAAATCCTGCGCCACCTCCCAGCGTATTTAAGATCACATCATCAATATCGGTGCTGCGATAACTGGTAGCTAATTGTAGAAGCTCTATTCCGACTGAAACTAAAAAACAGATCAGCAGCACCACAAAAAAGTTATAAGTTTTTCTGAGCCTTTTATAAATTAAAGGAAGATAAATTCCAAGTGGCAAAAGCATCACAAAATTTCCGAGTATCTGTTTGCCCCAGGTTTGATAGATGTCAATTGTTTTAAAAGGTTGGAGATTTAC
>DASYQG010000478.1:0-4583 GCA_036005825.1 Chitinophagaceae bacterium
GAAGGTTATCGCAAAGCGCTGCGATTAATGAAGCTTGCAGAAAAATTTAATAAGCCCGTCATTACATTGATCGATACTCCGGTGCCTTTCCAGGTTTGGAAGCAGAAGAAAGAGGACAAGGCGAAGCAATTGCGAGAAATATTTATGAGATGATCCGGCTTAAAGTACCGGTGATCTGTGTTATTATTGGTGAAGGAGCAAGTGGCGGTGCATTGGGTATTGGTGTCGGCGATCGTGTGTTCATGATGGAGAATACCTGGTACACAGTTATCAGTCCCGAAAGTTGTTCATCGATTCTTTGGCGCAGTTGGGATAAAAAAGAAGTGGCAGCGGAACAACTTCGTCTTACTGCCGATCACATGCTAAAGTTTGGATTGATCGAAGGCATCATTCCCGAGCCGGATGGTGGTGCACATTGGAATTATGATCAGTCAGCGGAGATATTGAAGAATTATTTGGCGCCTGTGATCAAAGAATTAAAACAAATACCTGCTGAGGAAAGGGTAAGCCAGCGAATAGTGAAGTTTGGAAAAATGGGATTCTGGGAAGAAGTGGATTAGTTTATGGTTTGAGGTTTATAGTTTTTGGTTACCAGCATTTATATTTTATGGCATCGTCTGTTGCTACGCTCAGTTCAAGGTTCCATTTTCATGGCGGCAAGTCGCATTTTCCCACCGAAGCTTCAGCGAAGGTGGACTCTTATACTTTCTGTAACTTTACTCAACTTTTAATTTTTGACTTTTAAATTTTTAGTTTCAAATATGTCTCTTCGTGAAATGTTTCGTGGTACTGGTGTGGCAATTGTTACTCCATTTACACAAAATGGCAGCATCGACTGGCCATCATTTGAAAAAGTCATTAATCACATTATTGATGGCAAGTGTGAATATATTGTTGTGCTTGGCACAACAGGTGAAAGCGGAACTGTACACGGTAAAGAGAAACAGGAAGTATTTTCTTTTGTAAATAAAATAACTGGCGGCAGAATTCCGATCGTTGCTGGTATTGGTGGTAACGATACTCATGAAGTGATTGAAGGATTTAAAACTTTTGATCTTACAGGTTATGATGCTATTCTTTCCGTTGCTCCATATTATAGCAAACCCAACCAGGAAGGGTTATTTCAGCATTACAAAGCATTGGATGCAGCAACACCATTGCCGATCATTATGTACAATGTTCCTTCTCGTACAAGTATGAATGTAACTGGTGAAACACAAGTGAGAATCGCAAATGAATGCAAGAACATATTTGCAACAAAAGAAGCAAGTGGTGATTTTGCACAGATCAATTATATCATCAAGAACAAACCGGCTGATTTTATGGTCATCAGCGGAGATGACCCGATCACATTGCAAATGATTGCTGATGGAGCGGATGGTTTGATATCGGTTGTTGCCAACGCCTATCCAAAAGATTATTCTGACATGGTTAGGCTTTGTTTAGCAGGAAAATTTACGGAAGCACAAAAACTTCATTTCAAATACATAGAAATTATCGCTTCCATGTTTGCTGAAGGAAGTCCCAGCGGTGTAAAAGCTTTTCTCTCTGAAATGGGATTATGCGGAAATTACTTTCGGCTTCCGGTGTGGCAGGTAAGTGAAAAGCATCATTCAAAGATTAAAGAGTTGATGAAGAAGGTCAATTCAGTATTTCTTCAATACTGAGTTTCTTTTCCTGAAATAGAGAAAGCTAATTAATAAAACTATCCATCCTAAAAGCAAATAAAACCCTAAAGGAGTATAGTACTGCTTTATTTTTTTCCTTAATATTTCAAGAAGGCTTGGTTTAATGATGGGCTTTTCTATCCTTATAACATCACTAGCAAAAGTCGGAATTGACCTAAATTCTTTTTTCTTCTCGGGCCACTCACCAAAAATTACAAACTTGTTATTCCATGATGCATATCGTTTATGTTTATCATATTCACACATATCTCTAAGAGATATAAATTCTCCATACGAAATGCTATCAGATAAGGTTATTAAAATTACCGAAGCTGTGTCCTGGGTGTATTTTAATTTCAAAGCTTCATATCGTATAACCTCTATCTTACGTTTATTTTCTTCACTGTTTTCGTTTAATGTAAATCGTATTTTCTTCCTTTTGATAATATCTTTTTCCAGCTGACAGCTGGAAAATTGGTATTCCATTGGACAATCTTCCTTGCAATCAGCCGGCATAAATAAAGTCAGGCAATGCTCCTTTATTGGCTTAGTTTTTTTGTAGAATGAGGGCAAGGCAATGAGAATACCGAACAGGCTAATTAATCCGGGTACATAAAACAGTTTTTTTGTTCTCTTCATGCTTAAAAGACGCCAATTGCTCGTTTTTCCATAGCCGATAAATTAGTTGCTATGCTGTTTTTCTCAAAAAATCAATTAAATTGGTAATTGGTTTTCTAGTCACTCTATTAATCCTCTTTCATTATGAAGTATTCACCTGTTCAGAACTATATTAATGGGAAATTTGTTGATGCCACATCAGCCCGTACTCTTGATGTTATCTCACCCCTTGATGGCAACCTGCTTTCCAAAGTTCCCATGTCAACAGCAAAAGATCTGGACAATGCTGTGAAAGCAGCTAAAGCGGCTTTTCCAAAATGGAGTCATACGCCAATTAAAGAAAGAGTACAGGTTTTTTATAAGTACAAATATTTAATGGAACAAAACCTGCAGGAACTTGCTGCATTGGTAAGCGAAGAAAATGGAAAGACGATCGGCGAAGCAACTGCAGAAATTGAAAAATGTATCGAGCTTACTGAGTTTGCCTGCTCACTACCTCAATTAGTAACAGGCGAAGTATTGGAAGTGAGCAAAGGAGTTGAATGCAGAACAGAACATGTACCGCTTGGTGTAGTTGCATCCATCGTTCCTTTCAATTTTCCAAGCATGGTGCCTAACTGGACGATACCAAATGCAATTGGTTTAGGAAACTGCATGGTGATAAAACCATCAGAGAAAGTTCCGCTTAGTGTTGGAAAACTAGCAGAACTATTAAGAATGGCAGGGTTACCTGATGGGGTATTTAATGTTGTTCATGGTGATAGTGAAATTGTAGAAGCTATCTGTGATCATCCGGGTATTGAAGCTGTTTCATTTGTTGGTTCTACTAAAGTTGCAAAAATTGTTTATCAAAGAGCAACACAAAAATTTAAAAGAGCATTGGCGCTTGGTGGTGCAAAAAATCATTTGATGGTTTTGCCCGATGCAAAAGCAGATATGACGGCACAGAATGTGGCAGCAAGCATGAGTGGTTGCGCAGGTCAGCGTTGCATGGCTGCATCTGCAATGGTAGGAGTTGGAAATATTGATCATATTATTGAAAAAATAGTTGATGAAGCAAGAAAGATCATTCCCGGTAAAAATTTGGGTGCAGTGATAAGCAAAGAAAGCAAAGAAAGAATTGAAAGATATATTGGCGAAGCAGAAAGAGATGGTGCAAAAATTTTAGTGGATGGCCGTGGTGCTAAGGTGGAAGGAAAAGAAAACGGAACTTATGTAGGCCCGACAGTTATTGATTTTGTAAAACCTGAAATGAGTGTAGCCAAAGAAGAGATCTTTGGCCCCGTCATTTCTATTATGCGGACAAACACAGTTGATGAAGCATTAGCGATTGAAAATGCAAGCCCTTATGGCAATGCTGCAAGTGTGTTTACACAAAATGGTGGACTGGCAAGATATATTATTGATCATGCAAGTGCCGGTATGATCGGTGTGAATGTAGGTGTGCCTGTGCCTCGTGAGCCATTCAGTTTTGGCGGATGGAATGAAAGTAAGTTTGGTGTTGGTGATATTACTGGAAAGAGTTCGATCGAGTTCTGGACCAAGCTTAAAAAGAGCACTGTAAAATGGAATCCAGAAGCAGGAGTGAATTGGATGAGTTGATTCTTAGTATGCAAAATTTCAAATAATGATATAATGCGGATAATTAAGAGTATTCAAAACAGAATATATGAAATTCGAGGTGAGAATGTGATGCTGGATAAAGATTTGGCTATTTTGTATGAAACTGAAACAAAGTCTCTGAACCTTGCTGTTAAAAGAAATATCAAAAGATTTCCCAGGGATTTTATGTTTCAGCTCACCAAAGAAGAATTTGATGATTTGAGGTTTCAAATTGAAACCACAGAAAATGATAAACCTTTGAGGTTGCAAAATGAAACCTCAAAAAAGGGCAGAGGAGGCACCAGGTATCTTCCTTATGCTTTTACGGAGCAAGGTGTTGCCATGTTAAGTGGCATTCTCAATTCAGACAAAGCCATTGCAATGAATATTGCAATCATGAGGGCGTTTGTTGAGATAAGGAGGATATTGATTCAGGAAACCGATCTGCGAAAACAGTTAAGCGAAATAAGAGAACGTCTTGGCGAACACGATACGCAATTAAATGCGATCTACGATGCGATGGAAAATTTACTGGATGAAAAAGCTGCTCAAAAAAAATTTGAAGAAAGGAGAAGAGTTGGTTTTAAAATAACAGGATAAATTTTGTGAGAATTCAAGAGTAAGCAAAACCGATCATTGATGAATTATTAAAAGGTGAATAGAATTGTTGTCGTACAAGAGTGCCCTTCGCTTCGC
>DASYQG010000479.1:0-1692 GCA_036005825.1 Chitinophagaceae bacterium
TTAAATCCAAAACTCTTTAGAGCTGTTTCATTTAGTATCACCTCTGACTCTTTCTCCTTTGATAAGCCGGGCCTAAAATTTCTTCCGGCAACAAATTTCACCTGGAGGTTTTGCAAATAATTTTCATCAATGCAAAAATCCCGCATGACAAAGGGTTCATCAGAAATGTTGCGCCTGTAATCACTCGCTCTGTCAGCAGAAGTTCCCAAACTATGCGATACGGCCCCTACTCTTTTTACTCCACTAACTTTCACTATATCATTTGCCAGTTTTTCATAATCATTTCCCTGCAATTGAAGATTGACAATGTTCTTTTCATTGATTCCATAATTTTTTGAGAGCATGAAATTTACCTGCTGGTAAATAAATAAAACGCAAATAATAAAAACCATTGATAAAGTAAACTGTACTACCATCAGCACTTTTCTGAATGTGATCGTGGTGCCGATCTTTGAACCGATCTTATTTTTTAAAACCTGCACTGGTTTGAAACCAGAGAGATAAGTAGCAGGCAATAGTCCAGCAATTATTCCAACTGCGGCGGCGAATAAAAAGAATAATATATATATGACGCCTGATTCTTTAAGATCAACAGAGAATGATTGTGTAAGTCGGAACTGAAGAAAAGAGAATTTGAGAAACTGGAGAATAAGATAGGAAACGAGCAATGCAAGAATTGAAAAAACGACTGATTCTCCAACAAACTGTATAAACACCTGCCAGCGATTTGCTCCCATTACTTTTCTAACACCAATCTCTCTTGCACGCTTTAATGATTTTGCGATCATTAAATTGGTATAGTTCAATCCTGCCATGATCATGATCACGAGTGCCAGTACACTAAGAAAAGTCAAAATAATTTTCGGCATTGCCCTGCCCATGTTATTTGAAAGAATTGGTCCCGGGCTTATTTTAGTTAATGGCTGCAGGAAAAATTCATAACCCCTGTCTCTTGTTTCTAATTTAACGCCGGCATAATATTTTTTACTGATCTCCGCAAGCGCTGCATTCACATCTTTTTCTTTTTTGCCTTTTTGCAATTTTATGTAGGTTAGCCCGGAATAGTAATTTGTCCAGTTTTCAAGTGATGACGATATGATGTTTTGCTTTTCCAGTCCGGGCAATGCATTCATGGATGCCAATACTTCAAACTCAAAATGTGTCTTACCCACAAACTTATCCAGCACACCGGTAACAGAAAAATTTCCATATCCCTTTATTTCAATTGTCTTGCCCAATGGATCTTCGTTACCGAAAATCTTCCTCGCCGTTTGTTGTGTAAGCACGAGCCCGGCAGGTGATGATAACGCAGTAGCCGGATTTCCTTTCTCCAATTTAAAATTGAAAACTTTTAAAAAAGACGGATCAGCAAAAAGACCACTAACAGGCACTCTTACATTTCCAAATACAATATCCTGGTTTAACCGGCGATCCAGGCGAACGATGTCTTCCGTAAAAGAATAATTTTCCTTTAGCACCGTTGCTAATGGCAATGGTACACTGGCATAATCTTCGCTTCCGCCGCCAACACGTAATGCTCTTGTATCTACCCGATAGATACGATCGGCGTCATTGTGAAAATTATCAAACGAGTATTGCTCTTTCACAATTAAAATGATCAGTAATCCCAACGACATGCTAACTGAAAGACCAACAATATTTATAAAGGAGAATGTTTTATTCGCCCAAATA
>DASYQG010000480.1:0-3269 GCA_036005825.1 Chitinophagaceae bacterium
GGAAAAAGAATTCCTTTTACCATAATTGAAAAAGCCACCAGTGATGTTTGTGGAAGCACAAGCCTTGGCAGCATTTCTTATTACGATAAACGAATTGAGATTGGATGGAGCTGGCTCGCTAAACATTACCAGGGAACGGGACTAAATTTTCATGCAAAGTTTTGCATGCTTAGTTATGCATTCGATGTCCTGAACTGGGAAAGAGTGGAAATAAAAACTGATAACCTGAACGAAAGAGCCAAGCAAGGTCTTCGAAAAATTGGTGCAAAGGAAGAAGGTGTCTTGCGCAGTCATATGCAGATGCCATTGGATCGAAGAAGAGATTCCGTTTTCTTCAGCATACTAAAAGATGAATGGCCAAAGATCAAGAATTCAATTTTTAAAGAGATCACTTCTTTCCAATATTCCGAATGAAAATTGTAAAAGAAATACTCGGTCGTGCTTTTGCCTTATGGGCATTGATCACTTTTCTTATTACGTTTCTTATCATTTTTATTCCTTCGATGATCTGCTGGCTGATACCCGAACCAAAGGGCCAGGATATTTTTATAAAGATCGCCAGGTTGTGGATGAATGTATGGTTGAATCTTATTGGCTGTCCTATAAAAGTAAGAGGCAAAGAAAATTTTATTCCCGGTAAAACATATATCGTGACCTGCAATCATAATTCACTAATGGATGTGCCACTTTCATGTCCCTATATTCCCGGGCCAAATAAAACAATTGCCAAAAGCAGTTTTGCAAAAATTCCCTTGTTTGGCTTTTTTTATATGAAAGGTTCTGTGTTAGTTGACAGAAAGAATGAAACGAGCCGAAGAAAAAGTTTTGAAAAGATGAAAGCTGTCCTTGAAAAAGGAATGCACATGAGCATTTATCCCGAAGGCACGAGAAACAGAACTGCTGAACCTTTAAAAAAATTTCATGATGGTGCATTTAAATTAGCTGTTGATACCGGCTGTTCCATCATCCCCGCCATTATGTTCAATACAAAAAAAGTACTACCAATGGGTAAAACTTTTTATTTCTGGCCACATAAATTGGCAATACATTTTTTGCCTGCAGTTCCTGTAAATGATGAAGGATCTTATTCAGCCTTAAAGGAAAAAGTTTTTACGATCATGAAAGATCATTATGTAAGTAAACTCAATTAATCACCGTAAAAATATCTTGTGCGGTTGACCTTGAGATCCTGTAACATTCCCGATTTTGGACTTATTGTAAAACTAAAATAACGATACGGGCCCACCGGCGTCACATTAATAGATAGCTGCCAGCAATGCATTTCCCTGGCGATACTCATCATAAATGTCTGCAGATGCTGTGTTTTGAAGTCATAATAGCCGTTCATTGAAAAATTCCATTTTGGCGTCAATGAAAAACTGCCATTGAATGTTAAGTTGCTGCTGAATTCTGTTTCAAAACTTTTTAAATCCGCTGAACGCCGTTCGCTGTAGTTAACACTAAGTCCAAGATTAATACTCCAGGGAATATTAAAATCAACAAAGTCTGCCGGGTTTCTTCGCATATAATCCAACTGGCTTTGCGCATCAGTTGCCAATAATGGATCGTTCAATAGTTTTTGCTCCATTTGTTTTCGCTCCTCGGCCTTTTTCTCATCTCGTGGTTTGCTTCTGAAATCTGTTGACATGGAAAGACTGCCGTTTGTGAATCTCCCTAACGAAAACTTTTCGCCCTGCCATGCATATTTATTTATAGCGAACCCATTTGAATCAACCTGGTAAGGATTTAATGTTGTACTTGCTGTGATATTTATTTTATCAAAAAGAGTACTTCGCAGGTAAAAATTGATAGGAGTTAGCTTAAATGAATCGGCAATAAAATTATAGCTACCATTAAAACCAAATCCGTCGATCAAATGGATCTTTTTTTCACTGTCAGCGGTGGTATCTTTTTTAGATCTTTTTTTCATCTCCAAATTATTATCCACGCCAAAACTTATACCACCAAAATCCTCTGGTCCATAAAAACCATAAAGGCTTCTCTCGAATTCCGGAAATGAATATAATTTACCGGTAGTATCAATTTGAGTTTTATACCAATGTTCTTTTGATAATGACGGCGAATAACTAAAACTCAAAGTAGGGCGAACCACATGCCTGAGCGCAACTTTGTTTGGCCCCTTAAAATTAAAAGTGCCATATAATGCGGTGTTGATACCGATACCAAAAGAAGTGCGATGATCCATATAAAATCCTTTAGTAACTGTAGTCTCAAGTGTATCCAACGTACTATTCCATGACCTCCTTACTTTTTCAGCTATCCATTTATTCTCATAAGATATATTGGGAGACACTAAAAATTTACCGCCAAAGAGCGGTGGCAGTGAAAGTGTGATAGGAAAATTATGCTGTCCACCCCATTGCAATGTGTCGAGTAATTGATTTACACGAACTGCGGTATCATAAAATGACACCTGGCTTCTTACTGTTCCATTATATGCAATTCCTAATTTGTCATACCATTTTGGTGAGCCGGCAAAATCTTTTCTTTGAAATGGGTACAGCGTATTTACAGTATAACCAATATCCGGCAGGTTTAAATTGATCAAATGAAGACTGTTATTCTGATTATGATTTGCACTAACAGTTAAGTTGGAATTTTTAAATGTTTTTGAATATGTGATAGAGGAACCTAGCTGGTTCTGAAAGTTCCGGTTTACATTATTTGGTACATACTGATTATACGTAGTGGAACCTGCGTTTACATTCGCTGAAAAACTTGTACCCGGTCTTGCACGGCTATCAGAAGAATGGCTCCACTGGATGCTATAACTCTTGTTTACCACATAATCGGGATCGCCTTTAAAATTGTATTTGGTATTTTGAATACTGAAATTCATTTGACCCTGGTAACGATATCTTTTGCGGTATGTTGGAACTACATTGAATGTCCATCCTCCATAAGAATAAATATTGACACGAGTCGTTACATCAAAATATGGACTTAATACTTTATAATAGCCCAACCCTTCAAGCCCTAAACCAAAGTCTTCATTTGCTGTAAACGTTGGTGCAAGTATGCCCGAATGTCTTCCTTTGTTCATTGGGAAAAAACCAAAAGGCAAATAAAGTGGAATAGGCACTCCTTCAAATTCGGGATGGATCGGACCTGTTATTGCAACTTTATTATTAACCACTTTTATTTTATCATAGCGAAATCCGAAATGAGGATCGTCAAGATTACAAGTTGTGATCACCCCCCTGCGGGCATACAGGATATTTCCGATCCTTTTCGATTTCTCGGCAGAC
>DASYQG010000481.1:0-1537 GCA_036005825.1 Chitinophagaceae bacterium
TTACTTAAATATGGCTATGATACGGCTGGCGTCTATTACTTGATAAGGAGAATGCAACAGTCAAAAGTTACCTGGATCAATAGTTTTGATTATTATGTAAATGATCAACCGCAGCAATTGATAATCCTAAGTATAAAACCTAAGACCATAAGATATATTTTTTCGCCCCCAAAATATATTGCATTGGCATATTTTAGAACCACTCAATTTTTTGATGAGAAAGGAAGATTATTGGATGGCAGGCGTACAAAACAAGTTCGAAAAATAAAAGGACAGGTATTTTATAAAATTACCGACAGGGTTTGTTATACGATCACTGATAAATATCGTTGACAGTTTTTATTTCAACACTTCTCTCGAAATAACGATCTTCTGTATCTCACTTGTTCCTTCACCGATAGTGCAGAGTTTGGAATCACGATAAAATTTTTCTACAGGAAAATCTTTTGTGTAACCATAACCGCCAAATATCTGGACCGCATCATTTGCCACTTTCACTGCCACTTCACTTGCATAATATTTTGCCATGGCTGATTCTTTGGTCATCTGTTGACCACGATTCTTAAGATCACAGGCTTGTAATATCAGCAATTCTGCAGCGGCAATTTCGGTTACCATATCGGCCAGTTTAAATGATACACCCTGGAAATTCGAGATTGGCTGATCAAATTGGTAACGTTCCTGCGAATATTTTAATGCGGCTTCATAAGCTCCTTTGGCAATACCTAATGCAAGCGAAGCAATAGATATTCTTCCTCCATCCAAAACTTTTAATGACTGTTTAAACCCATCTCCCACTTCACCCAACCGATTGGCATCAGGAATTCTGCAATTATCAAAGATCATCTCTGCTGTTTCACTGGCCCGCATTCCTAATTTGTTTTCCTTTTTTCCACCGCTAAAACCCGGAGTGCCTTTTTCAACTATAAATGCTGTTGCATTATTTTTTGCTCTTGGCTCACCTGTTCTGCAGATCACAACCGATATATCGCAACTCTTGCCATGAGTGATCCAATTTTTTGTTCCATTGATCACCCAATCGGTTCCATCTTTCACCGCGGTACATTTCATATTGCCAGCATCACTGCCAGTGCCAGGTTCAGTTAAACCCCATGCTCCAATCCATTCTGCTGTTGCAAGCTTTGGTAAATATTTTTTCTTTTGCTCTTCGTTCGCAAAACTTAAAATGTGTCCTGTACAAAGTGAATTATGTGCTGCAAGACTTAAACCGATAGAGCCACAAACTTTTGATATTTCTTCAATGATAATTTTATATTCAAAATAACTCAAGCCGGCGCCCCCATATTGTTCGGGAACTAACACTCCCATCAATCCCAGTTTACCCATTTCTTTAAAACATTGAACAGGGAATTCCTGTGACTCATCCCATTCCATTACATGTGGCTTAATGTATTGCTGTGAGAAATCTCTTGCTATTTGTGCGGCGTGCTGTGTTATTTCACTAGGCTGAAAATCCATATTGCTCCTTTCTTTTATAAAGACCTGTTCGAATAATTTGCGCTGCAAGGTAGGTAGA
>DASYQG010000482.1:0-3728 GCA_036005825.1 Chitinophagaceae bacterium
TATTTGTTTGGGCGCTGCTGAAGGAATTGATATTATTTCACACCAGGCAGCACTTGGTTCTGTACCCCGTTCAGTTAAAGATCCCATTACTACACATGAAGTAAATGCAACGGGTACATTAAATATTTTCAATGCTGCAAGGGAAAATAAAATAAAGCGGATCGTGTATGCTGCTTCCTCATCTACCTATGGCGATCATCCCGGACTTCCAAAAGTGGAAGACAAGATAGGGGCGCCTATTTCGCCATATGGTGTTACAAAGCTGGTAAATGAACTTTATGCAAAGGTGTTTGCTGAGTTGTATGATATGGAGTTTATAGGTCTTCGTTATTTTAATGTTTACGGCCCTCATCAAAATCCTGCAGGTCCTTATGCAGCAGTAATACCTTTATTTATTAAAGAATTACTTGAAGACAGGTCGCCAATAATAAACGGGGCAGGCGACAGCAGCCGTGATTTTACTTTTGTTGAAGATGTGATACAGGCAAACCTTTTGGCAATGTTTACGGATAATGTGGGCGCAATAAACCAGGTATATAATATTGCAAAAGGGGAACAAACAACTTTGAATGAACTGTTCGATATATTAAAAGAAATTTCAGGGAAAAACATTAAAGCAGTTCATGGCCCTGAACGTGATGGCGATATAAAACACAGTCTTGCAGATATTTCAAAAGCGAAAAGATTATTGAGTTATGTCCCGGGCACATCACCGACAGAAGGATTAAGAAAAACTTTTGATTGGTATAAAAAAAATTCACTCATTTTCGCAGCATGAATTTTGAAAGAAATATTTTAATTACCGGCGGCGCCGGTTTTATCGGTAATCATGTTGTTCGGTTATTTGTAAACAAATATCCATCCTATTGTATCGTAAACCTTGATGCGTTGACCTATGCAGGCAATCTTGAAAACCTGCGTGATGTGGAAGACAAGTCGAATTATGTATTTGAAAAAGCAAACGTTTTAGAAGCAAGCGATCTTGAAAGGATCTTTAGTGAATATAAAATTGATGGGGTTATCCATTTGGCAGCCGAATCGCACGTTGACCGATCAATTCTTTCACCGCTTGATTTTGTTTACACAAATATTATTGGCACCGTCAATTTATTAAACACGGCAAAAAAATATTGGAAAGATCTTTCAGGAAAATTATTTTATCATATTTCCACTGATGAGGTTTTCGGAAGTCTTGGCGAAGAAGGTTTTTTTACAGAGACAACAGCCTATGCTCCTAACTCGCCATACTCTGCATCCAAAGCATCTTCCGATCATTTTGTAAGAGCTTATGGCGAAACATTTCATTTGCCTGTTGTTATTTCAAATTGTTCCAATAATTATGGCCCTTATCATTTTCCGGAAAAACTGATCCCTCTTTTTATAAATAATATCATTCATAAAAAACCGTTGCCTGTTTATGGCGATGGCAAATACACCCGTGACTGGCTTTATGTAAAGGACCATGCGAGAGCGATTGATTCAATCTTTCATCAAGGGAAAATTTTCGATTCATATAATATTGGCGGTTTTAATGAATGGCAGAATATTGAATTAGTGAAATTACTTTGCAAAATGATGGATGAAAAATTGGGAAATGCACCGGGCACGAGTGACTCTTTAATAACATATGTAAAAGACAGGCCCGGCCATGATAAGCGATATGCAATTGATGCAACCAAAATTAGTAAAGAGCTGGGCTGGAAACCATCTGTTACTTTTGAACAAGGGCTAAGTGAAACAATAGATTGGTATTTACAAAATACAGAATGGCTGAAACATGTTACAAGTGGAGAGTATCAAAAGTATTACGAAATACAGTATCAAAAAACAAAGTAAATTTTAGGATATCCTTTTCAGAAAAGAATTGGGTAGGGAATTTTAATTGCAAACCAATGAGCTTCACTGCAAATAATGACGGACCTGATTAAAAAGGAAAAAATATTTTTTCCGAATCTTGATGGTCTTCGGTTTTTCTCTTTCTTGGTCGTTTTTTTTGCTCACATATTTGTTACTGATTATGATTATATAAAGAACCAAGGATGGTATAAGATATTTAAAGTAAAGTTGTTTCATGACGGAGATATTGGAGTCAGCTTCTTTTTTGTACTAAGCGGTTTTTTGATCAGCTACCTTCTAATTAAAGAGAAGGAATATACTGGTAGGATTCATGTTTTCTCTTTTTATATACGAAGGGCTTTGCGGATCTGGCCTCTGTATTATTTCATGGTGTTGTTTGGATTTATTGCTTTTCCTTTTTTAAAATCTTTGTTTGGTGAAGTGCCTAATGAAACCGCTGACCCTGTTTTATGCTCTGTTTTCCTGAATAATTTTGACAGAATAGTCAATGGACCTCCTGATTCTTCAGTTTTATCAGTCTTATGGAGTGTCGCAATCGAGGAACAGTTTTATTTATTTTGGCCGCTCCTATTTTTTTTAGTTCCGCCCCGGTTTTACTTTTACATATTCATTGTAATTATCTCGGGTTCCATAGTTTTCAGGACAATGTTTATAAATGAAAGTATTGAATTGTTAACTCCGGGAGTTATCGGGGATATGGCCATTGGTGGATTAGCGGCTTATCTTTCGATCAAAAGCAAAAGGTTTTTAAAAATGGTTGAAAACAGTAATAAGTTTTTAAACATTATACCATATTTAGCAGCTGTCCTATTTCTCGTTTATAAGTATGAAATATTTTTCAATCCATTTTTAATAGTGACCAAAAGAGCTATTATTTCTTTTTTCTTTGCGTGGATCATATTGGAGCAAAATTTTTGTAAAAATTCTTTGTTTAAAATATCGTCATTGAAAACGGTGACGCAACTGGGTAAGTATACCTACGGTTTATACTGTTTACATCGTATCGCTATTTTGATTGTAATGACAATCATGCAGCTTCTTGGGATAAATAAACATGCCTGGCAGCTTTGGGTAATTGAATTTCCTGCTTGTTTACTACTAAGTATCGTATTGAGTTATTATAGTTATAAATATTTTGAAAGCTATTTCTTAAAACTCAAAGACAAGTTTGCCTATATTGTGAAACGATGAATTTATAATCCATGAAAGGAATTATACTCGCAGGAGGATCAGGCACAAGGCTATATCCAATTACAAAAGCTATTTCAAAACAGCTGATGCCTGTTTATGATAAGCCGATGATCTATTATCCACTTTCAGTTTTAATGTTGGCTGGGATAAAAGATATTTTGATCATCACTACTCCTGAAGATAATCCGCAATTCAAAAGGTTATTGGGTGATGGCAGCCAGATTGGTTGCAATTTTCAATATGCAATCCAGGAAATACCCAACGGGCTGGCGCAGGCTTTTGTGATCGGGGAATCATTTATTGGCAATGATAAAGTGGCATTAATATTAGGCGACAATATTTTTTACAGCGCTGGTTTCTCTTCGCTGTTGTCTTCATTGGCAAATATTGAAGGAGGTTGTGTGTTTGCGTATCATGTTTCTGATCCCGAACGATATGGAGTTGTTGAGTTTGACGATAACAATATGGCAATTTCCATTGAAGAAAAACCACAGGATCCAAAATCAAATTATGCGGTGCCTGGTTTATATTTTTATGACAACTCTGTTATTAATATTGCAAAAAATTTAAAGCCCTCCGCAAGAGGCGAATATGAAATAACAGATGTAAATAAAATTTACCTTGAAAAAAACGAGTTGAAGGTAGCCATCATGGATCGTGGTACAGCATGGCTTGATACC
>DASYQG010000483.1:0-11034 GCA_036005825.1 Chitinophagaceae bacterium
GGCTAAACACCTGTCGGTTCGGTCTCCCGAAGTAGAAGGAAACATCAGGGGTGATTTTTCATTGACAGACCTGCCCGAGGCCTTTAAACTTTTTTTGAATAAATATTACCCGGCTTATATCAAAGAGCCAAGAAGAATCAGTGACCAGGCATTTACTTTCAATATAAAAACAAATTATGTTTCAGATCTGCTGAATCTTTTTGATACAACTTTCCAGGGATTCAATAACAGCGAGGTAAGTGGGCGGCTTGATACCAGGCAAAATCAATTAGAACTGGATACTTATGTACCTGCTTTTGCCTATAAGCAATATGAGTTTCAGAATATAAATATAAAAGGTAAGGGAACACTTCAAAACCTTGCACTTACTACTACCATTGATCATTTAAAAGTAAGTGACAGTCTTAGTTTTCCATTTACACAGATCGATCTCGTGGCAAGAAATGATTCAACAAATGTGAAATTCATCACTGAAAGTGATAATAAAAATATTTCCGGAGGATCGATAAACGCTTTGGTAAGAACCTTTGATGATGGCATCGCCGTGAAATTTGATACATCAAACTTCGTATTGAACGGAAAACGATGGGCCATAGAAGAAAACGGAGAATTGGAAATGCGATCAAACCAGGTTTCGCATGGAGAGATTGTATTGAAGGAAGGTAACCAGGAGATCAGAATAAAAACACAACCATCCGACACGGGTGACTGGAATGACATTAAGATAGATTTGAAGAATTTTAATATTGGCGACGTAACATCTTTTCTTGTAAAAACAAATAAGATCGACGGTCTTGTTTCCGGCGATATCATTGTTGAAGATCCTGCTAAAGTTTTTAATATAACATCGGACCTTCAAACCGATCAATTGAGCATTGATGATGACAGTATCGGTCAAATAAAAGCCCATATATTTTATAATAACAAAACCGGCAACCTGGTAGCAAATGGAAAAACAGTAAACCCGGATCAAAAACTTGATTTCGACCTTAATCTTTTCCTAAAAGATCTTGCAACAAACGGAAAAGATGTAATCAACATAAACCCTGAAAGGTATCCAGTAAAGATCGCGGAACGTTTTATTGGCAATCTCTTTACAAATCTTGATGGCTATGCCACTGGACCATTAAAGATCATTGGCCTCGGACCAGATGCAAAGTATGTTGGTAAAATGAAATTGGAAGATGCCGGCCTTAAAGTGATTTTTACACAGTGTTATTACAAAATAAATGATGCAGAAATTACATTTAAAGAAAATGAGCTTGATCTTGGCCGTCTTACATTAATTGATACGGTAACTCATAACACCGCAACATTAACGGAAGGGGTATTAAAACACACTGGATGGCGAAACATGGTTTATAATATAAGAGCAGAAGTTGATGATAAGAATAAACCTATGCTTTTATTAAATACAACAAGAAAAGACAACAGCAGTTTTTATGGTTATGCTTTAGGCACCGGCTCATTTTCATTGACCGGCCCGCAATCAAATATGCAGATAAAGATCGTTGGCAAAGCATCAGAAAAAGACAGTTCTTATATCACAATACCCAATACAACAGGAAAAGAAAGTGGCATTGCTGATTTTCTTATCGAAAGAAAATATGGTAGGGAATTAACTGACTCTGTTATTAATAGTAATGAAACAGATCTTACCTATGATATTGATATAACAGGAAATCCGAAAGTGAATGTAAAAGTGGTAATTGATGAATTAACGAACGATGAAATCAGCGGTCGCGGTGAAGGCAATCTTAGGATCATTGCCGGTACGTCGACAAAAATGACCATGCGCGGAAGATTCGATATTAATGATGGCGTGTACAATTTCAGTTTTCAATCATTCTTTAAAAAACCTTTCGAGCTAAATAAAAATGCGAATAATTATATTGAATGGACCGGCGATCCTTTTCACCCCATCGTAAACATTGAAGCAGTTTATAAAACTGAAAAGAAGGTTGACTTTACCCCTTTGTGGCAGAGCAATGTTCAGGGGATCAATATCTCTTCTTTTAGGGATTTTGTATATGTAGTTGCGAAAATGCGAGGTGATCTTTTCAAACCAGAAATCACGTTTACACTCGATTTTCCCACCGAGAGTCCTGCCAAAACCGATCCGACAGTTTCATTTGCTATTGACGAGATCTTAAAAAATGAGAACGAGCTTAACAAGCAGGTTGCCTTTCTTGTTGTATTCAATAATTTCGCACCTTCAAGCACAAATTCGTCCTTAGGTTTGACATCATCCGGTGTCGATCTTGTTGTGAATAGCATATCAGATTTTTTATCTGCACAGATCAATGGAGTACTCAATAATATTTTGTCCAACAAGCTTAAGATACCGGGGCTGTATGTAAATTTTTCTGGTTCGCTTTATAATCCAAATCCGATCAGTGGAACATCCACATCTACTGATGGTAAAAGTAACCTGTTCAATTATGATAGAACTAACCTGAATCTCTCTGTGGGCAAAGCGATATTTAACAACCGTGTCATACTGACTTTTGAGGGCAATTATGATGTGCCAGTCACATCAACTACCACACAGGTAAGCAGCGATCTTCTTTCTAATTTCACTACCGAATTTCTTATAAATAAAAGTGGTTCTATCCGTGCTACAATTTTTTATAGAGAGAACGTTGACTTGTTAACCGGTGCTACCAGCGTCGGCAAGTCAAGGAAATATGGAACAAGCTTAACATACCGCAAAGACTTTAACAGGTTAGGCGATATTTTCAGACGGAAAAAGAAATTGATTCTGCCCCCAACAGCTGATACTTCAACAAAGGAAGGCAACTAAGAGTATGTTGATTTTTTATTTGTCATCATCATCCATGATCTCATGGCCAAGCTTATCTCTTTTTGTCAAAAGATATTTTTCATTATGTGGGTTAGATGAAATTTCAATAGGAATATTTTCAATAATCTCAAGACCATAACCCATAAGCCCTACTCTTTTCTTAGGATTATTACTCACCAGTTTCAATTTGCTAATGCCGAGATGACGTAATATTTGAGCACCAATTCCATAGTCCCTTTGATCCATTTGAAAGCCGAGATGAAGATTTGCTTCCACGGTATCTAATCCTTCTTCTTGCAGCCGATATGCTTTTAATTTATTTAATAATCCTATCCCACGACCTTCCTGGTTCATGTATAGAATTGCACCCTTCCCTTCTTTCTCCACCATTTTCATAGCTGCATGCAACTGCTCACCACAATCGCAGCGAAGAGAGCCAAGAATATCACCGGTAAAACATGATGAATGCACCCTCACCATCACTGGTTCATCCTTTTGCCATTCGCCTTTTATTAACGCAAGATGTTCATTACTGCTATACTTTTCCCTGAAAGCAACCAATTTGAAATCCCCATACTTTGTAGGCATTTCAACTCTCACTACTTCTTCTATAAGCGAATCTCTTTTAATCCTGTATTCTATAAGGTCTTTTATTGAAACGATCTTGAATTCAAATTTTTTTGCTACCTCTATTAATTGCGGCAAACGGGCCATTGTGCCATCATCATTCATTATTTCAACTAAAACGCCTGCCGGTTCAAATCCTGCAAGACGGGAAAGATCAATGGCGGCTTCCGTATGTCCAACTCTTCTCAGCACACCACCTTTTTTTGCTCGCAATGGAAATATATGACCTGGTTTACCAAGATCAGAAGACTTTGTTTCTGGGTCGATCAATGCATGAATTGTTTTTGAACGATCATGTGCTGAAATTCCAGTTGAACATCCATGCCCCAACAGATCGACAGAAACTGTAAATGCGGTTTCATGAAGTGCGGTATTATTATTTACCATCAATTCAAGCCCTAACTCATCACAACGATCGTCAACAAGAGCCGCGCAAATAAGACCGCGACCATGCTTACTCATAAAATTTATTACTTCCGGGCTTGCATGACGTGCAGCAATAATAAAATCCCCTTCATTTTCCCTGTCCTCGTCGTCGACAACGATCACAATTCTACCAGCTTTTATATCTTCAATGGCACTTTCGATACTATCTAACATACTCTAACAAATTTTGACAAAATTACACACAAACCGGTGGAAGGAAAGTGGAAAATTTCCTTATATAAAAAGCAGCGTTTCAACCATCCTACCCGATTCATTAAAAGATTATATACCAACAATAATTTGTTAATATTTGGGTATATTTAACCGGAAGGAATTCCCTTTCTTTGCACCAATAAACTAATACTTATGCTTAAGAGAAATTTTTTATTCCTTACTATTTTTCTCCTTGCAGGTCCAATTTTATTTGCACAGGTGACAACTAGTAGTATTTCGGGTATCATAAGCGATAACAATGGAAATCCACTGGTTGGGGCTTCAGTTACCGCGATACACGAACCTTCAGGAACTAAGTATACCACTATTTCAAAACACGGTGGTGTAGTTAACCTTTCTGGACTTCGTGTAGGTGGCCCTTATACTATAACGGTTAGCTTTGTTGGTTTTAAAAAAATGGTATTTGATAATGTTACGCTGGTATTGGGCGAGACTTATAATATATCCGGAGACTTAACCTCAGAATCTGTTGAATTATCTACAGTTTCTGTTACAGGAACTGTCAAACGCCGATCGTTTACCGATAAATGGGGTGCTTCGACAAATATTAGTGCCGCACAGCTATCTACACTTCCAACAATCAGCAGAAGCATTACAGATTACACCCGTATAACACCCCAGGCAAACGGAACCAGTTTTGCCGGACGTGATAACCGGATGAACAACATGCAGGTGGATGGTGCCAATCTCAACAACAACTTTGGTTTGTCCAATGATTTGCTGCCCGGTGGTGGTAACCCCATCTCCTTAGATGCTTACCAGGAAATTAGTGTAAATATTTCTCCTTTTGACGTAAGACAATCCGGTTTTACTGGTGCTGGTATCAGTGCTATTACCAAAAGTGGTAGCAATACTTTTCATGGTAGTCTTTATGGTTCTTACCGTGATCAGAGTTTCAATGGAACTAATGTTGCAGGAACCAAATTGCCTAGTCCTGCCAAAACCGATAACAAATTATATGGCTTTACCGCGAGTGGGCCAATCATTAAGAATAAATTATTCTTCTTTGTAAACTTTGAAATTGAAGAGGCCAGCCGCCCGGGTATTACCTATTCACCGAAGGGAGGTTCTGGGAATGGTACTGTATCTAATGTGCCCATTGATTCATTGAGAAAATTATCTGACTACTTAAAATCAAAATATAATTTTGACCCCGGTGCTTATGATAATTTCCCAAATTTCGAAACAAAAAACCAAAAGATTCTTGCTAAACTTGATTGGAATATTAATTTATCCCATAAGCTTACTTTAAAATATAGTGATTATACAAGTGATGATGTAAACTCTGCGTCAGGTAGCGGTGGTATTAATGGTGCATCCAGCCAGAGTTCAATTGTTAGCTACTGGGGTTCTTACCGTTTTGGTTTAAATGCCATGGCCTTCGACAATATAAACTACACTATACAGGATAAAGTTAAATCGGGTGCAATTGAACTGAACAGTAACTTTAAAGGTAAGTTTGCGAACCAGTTTTTAGCCACCTTCACCAAAATCAGTTCTATTAAAGGTCACAATGGTGAAACCTTCCCATTTGTGGATATCCTTGGTCTCACAACCGGCAGCAAGAACAATTACCTGAGCTTTGGCAACGAACCATTCAATGGTAATAACAATCAGGTGATAAATGATGTGTTTAATGTAACTGATAACTTCAGCTATTTTGCCGGCAAACATACTTTAACTGCTGGTGCAACTTATGAATATCAGAAAGTAGGTAATATGTTTATGCCCGGTTCCCAGGGATATTATGTATTTGGCTCTTTAAATGATTTCGTGACGAACCAGGCTCCAAAAATTTACTCGATCAATTATTCATTAATTAAAGGTCAGGAGGCAGTATTTGGCTCCAATATGAAATTGGGTCAATTTGGTATTTATGTTCAGGATGAATATAACGCCAATGCCCGTTTCAAATTGACATACGGATTAAGGGTTGATATACCGAACTACCCGGAACCGCCGATTGAGAACCCTGCTATTAGTGCCTTAAGTTTATTGGACAGAGAAGGCAATACAGTTAATTATTCTACAGGAAAATGGCCTAAAACATCACTTTTATTTTCCCCACGTGTCGGATTCCGTTATGATATTTATGGAAATAAGGATCTGATTATTCGTGGTGGAACTGGAATTATTACAGGCCGCGTTCCGTTTGTATATCCTGCAGCTATACCTAATGGCAGTGGTATGTATACATTTGGTTCACTAATTACTAACACCTCAGATTTAGCAAATTTCTTGTTTAACCCCGATCCACATGCCTACAATCCTCAGTATAATACTAGCCTGAACCCTATCCAGTTCCCTACTGTAGCTGGTTCGGTAGCACCTGGAACATTTTATGCGGCTGATCCTAACTACAAATTTCCACAGGTTTGGCGTACCGATTTTGCCTTAGAACAAAGTCTTGGTAATGGATGGGGAT
The DNA here is from genome assembly GCA_036005825.1 of Chitinophagaceae bacterium. Taxonomy (GTDB): domain Bacteria; phylum Bacteroidota; class Bacteroidia; order Chitinophagales; family Chitinophagaceae; genus VBAS01. The sequence continues at coordinate 6,516 of DASYQG010000483.1, forward strand.
TATTGTTGGAAGCTTTGATCACTAAAGACATCAATGATCCTACAGTTCGCAATGCCAACCAGAAGATTACTGCAGACGGAACAGTTAAATTAGGCGCAAACGAAACTCGTCCAAGATATAGCAGTACTACCGCTAGAAGAGTAAATAGCAGCATTACTAATGCTGCAATTCTTGAAAATATCAAAGAGGGTGGTTCATTTGTATTTACGGCACAAGCTTCTAAAAGTTTCTCCAAAGGCTTTTATGCTTCTTTAGCATATAACTATACATTCGCAACAGAAGGAGCACCAAACCTTGGAAGTCAACCCGCCTCTGTATGGAGTGCTATTTTTACCTCTAAGACACAAAATGACATCGAATCAGCCTATTCGGGTTTTGCAGTACCTCACCGTATCGTAGGTACCTTGTCTTACAAATTTAAATATTTGAAATCACTTGCTTCAACTATTACTTTGTATTATGAAGGAGCTTCACAAGGTTCATATAGTTACATTTACAACGGTGATATTAATAACGATGGTAACACAGCTGACTTGATGTATATTCCAAATGATCCATCTGAGATACAATTTGTAAATCTCACAGTAGGAAGCACAACTTACACTCCAAAACAGCAATCTGATGCATTTTTCGCATATGTTGATCAGGACAAATATCTGCGCAAGCATAAAGGTCAAAATGCTGAAAGAAATACTGCCAGATATCCCTGGTTTGACAGAATGGATCTAAACTTCCAACAAGAGATCTTTAAGAATATTGGTAAAACAAAAAATACATTACAGTTTAATGTTTCTGTTGTTAACTTCCTCAACCTGTTGAATAATACCTGGGGAATAAGAAAACTGTTTGTAGTAAACAACCCGCTAAAACTGGTTGCTGTTGCCGCTGGAGCGCCTACTTTCCAACTTGCAACTTTTACTCCACCAGGTGGAAGTACAGCCCAATTAATAGATAGAACATTTATTAATAATAACTCAACGTCAACTACCTGGGGTATCCAATTAGGATTAAAATACTCTTTCTAATTCCTGTTATTTTCTTTACATAAATATAGAAAGCAGTCGTTTAACGACTGCTTTCTATATTTACTTTTTAAGTCACAAATTCATCCTACGTTCACTTCCCCACCACCATTTCAAAAATGCAGGCATAGCTCTTCCCCACGTTTTTACATCATGCTTTCCGTCCTCATAATTTATATAATGAATATCTCCTTCTTTGTTATATCCTTTTTTTTCTAACTCTCCGATCAGGCCAAGCGTATCATCAATTGAATCGATGATTCCATTATTATTCCTGTCCATCTTTTCGTCATGCGAGCCGGTAGTAAAATAAAATTTTAGCCCCGGCTTATAGTGACCTTGTCTAATGAGTTTGTGCATGATGCGATCTGAAGCTTCATTATATCCATGATGCAGATCTTTTGATCTCCACCACAATGAGCCAGAAAACACAGCAGCTTTAGAAAAATATTCAGGATAATGCCAAACAGTATCAATGGCCGAAAGGCCACCTAATGAAAAACCAGCGTAAGCTTTTTCTTTAAAATTGTTGCCCCAGATTCCAGTTAAGTAAGGGATCAATTCATTCAGGACAAATTGCTGATGCAACCGGGCTTTTGATCCCCGGCCTTTGTAATCTAAGAGACTTGCTGTTCCATACTCCATTTTTCTATCCGCACTACAATGAATGCCTACACAAAAAACAGGTTCAATTTCTTTTTGCTCATAAAGCTCAGCCAGCATTTGATCAAAATGGAATTTAGGAAGATCCTGCCCATCATTAATTATCAACAGACTTACTGATTCATTATCTGAACTTGCGGGCGGAAGATAAATATCCACAAGGACATCTCTATCAAGGTAGGTAGAACTAAGAACTATATTTTGTACGGGGACAGAAACCTGCTTTGAACGCTGCATTTGCGGCAAAATTAAGGGATGTGCACTAAAGACGACCAGGCTTTGTTTTGAAACAATCTTGCTTCTTTTTTGTTTTTCTTCACTTTAAAAAATACATTTGGTTACTTGCCAGCTCTCAAATAATTTATCAAATTAAACTAATCTTTATGAAGAAGATCGGCGTGTTACATGGAAAAGAAAGAAGCTTTCCAATGGCTTTTGTTGAAAGGATAAACAGTAAAAACATTTCTGGCATCGTAGCTGAATCTGTACGCATTGATAAAGCCATACAAGGCGAGCCAACCGGCTATGCTGTGATCATCGATCGCATATCACAAGATGTCCCTTTTTACCGAACATGGCTGAAGAATGAAGCGTTGACAGGAACTGCCGTTATCAATAACCCATTTTGGTGGAGCGCCGATGATAAATACTTTAACAACTGCCTGATGACAAAAGTGGGTGTACCAATTCCTAAAACCTCCATTATTCCTTCAAGAGATCATCCTGATGATACTACCGAAGAATCGTTCAGCAATCTTGCTTATCCATTGGATTGGGAAACGATATTCAAGTATGTTGGATTCCCTGCTTATATGAAACCATTTGCAGGCGGCGGCTGGAAACACGTATATAAATTAGATAGCAAGGAAGATTTTTTTGATAAGCATAGCGAAACCGGTCAATTGGTAATGTTGTTGCAGGAAGAAATTGTTTTTACTGAATATTATCGCTGCTATTGCATCGGCAGAAAACATGTTCTTATTATGCCCTACGAGCCACGCAATCCACATCATCTTCGTTATGTAGCAAGTTTTACTCCATCTCCTGAACGATTGAAACAAATGGAAGGAATTGTATTACGCATATGCAATTATCTTGGTTATGATTTTAACACGGTTGAGTTAGCAATAAGAGACGGTGTTCCTTATGCCATTGATTTTTGCAATCCTGCTCCCGATGCTGAACGTACCAGCGTTGGTGAAGAAAATTTTGCATGGGTAGTGGAAACAGCAGCTAACTATGCAATTGAAAGAGCATTGGAACAAAAAGATGAGCAAGATAATTTGACATGGGGTGAATATGTGACGAGAGGAGCGAATAAACAAAGCTTAGTTTAATTTTCAGAATTCGGAAGTACGATTTTAGATTTCGTTTGGGACTACTTCATTTAAATCCGAAATCTGGAATCTAAAATCTAAAATCGTAATATGGCCACACTCAATTACAAAACATTCACTCTTGGTGTAGAAGAAGAATACATGGTGCTTGATCCTGAGACGAGGGAATTGAAAAGTCATGAACAGAAAATAGTTCACGAAGGACAAAAAGTAATAAAGGATAAAGTAAAAGCGGAAATGCACCAGGCTGTCGTAGAAGTAGGAACGGATATTTGCGCTGATGCCGATGAAGCATGGGAGGATGTAGCTGCACTAAGAAAAACAATTTCGGAGATTGCTGGTGGACTTGGTTTTGCAATGGGTGCAGCCGGTACTCATCCATTCAGTCATTGGGAAAGCCAATTGATTACTGATCATATACGGTATAATGAATTAGTAAATGAATTACAGGAAGCTGCCCGCAGTAATTTGATTTTTGGATTGCATGTGCATGTAGGAATGGAGAACCGTGAAATGGCAAATCATATTGCCAATAGTACAAGATATTTTTTACCGCATATATATGCACTGAGTACAAATTCTCCTTTTTGGGAAGGAAGACTCACCGGCTATAAATCTTTCCGGACAAAAGTGTTTGACAAATTTCCACGCACAGGAATTCCTGAAGCATTCGACAGCATTGAAGCCTATGAAAACTATGTGAAGCTGCTGGTGAAAACAAACTGCATTGATAATGCAAAAAAAATATGGTGGGACCTGAGAGTACATCCATTTTTTAATACCGTCGAATTTCGTATTTGTGATATTCCACTTACAGTTGATGAAACAATAACGCTGGCAACTCTTTTCCAGGCAGTATGTGCAAGGATCTATCTTTTGCGAAGCAAGAACCTGAATTTTATTCAATACTCGCGGGCATTGCTTAATGAAAACAAATGGAGAGCCAGCCGTTATGGTATTGATGGTCGCCTGATCGATTTTGGGAAAGAAGAAGAAGTGAATACCCGTGCACTGTTATATGAGCTCCTTGATTTCATTGATCCGGTTATAGACCATCTTGGTAGCCGCCACCGTCTTGCATATATTCATAAGATATTGGAAAACGGTACCGGCGCCGACAGGCAGTTAAAAGTTTTTGAAGAATCGAAAAACCTGGTAAGTGTTGTAGATTATATCAGGCAACAATTTTTAGCAGGCATTTAAAATCATTTTTAAAAATCCACATTTATGAGTTTTAAGTTAAAACTTTCAGCATTTGTATTGGCATGTCTTTCTGTGATCGCTTGTAATCAATCCGGAGAAAATGAAGCTGGCTCAAATCAAAATGCAGGCACAAATACAGCCGCAATTCCTTTGATAGTTCCAACTGATGCGGCACAAACTACTGCAACTACTCCTACTATTTACGATATTTGGGTGCTTGATAGTATAAACAATAAAGCACCAGATTCGAATTTCTTCTCCCACGGCACTCCTTACTTTGATTTTAACGAAGAG
>DASYQG010000484.1:0-7837 GCA_036005825.1 Chitinophagaceae bacterium
GCAGACTAAAAATTTTATCCATCAATATCCATTTCTCACCTGTTTTTGCCCACGGCAGAGCTTGTTGAAATTTCCACATTAACTCTTCCCATTCCCACACTTTCGGGTTTGCTGTATCCATCGCAGCTTTCTTTTCAAAACTAAAATCATCGTTTGCTTCAATGATCATAAACATCCTGTTGCCGGTACGATAAATATCCAAAACTTCTATGCCGGATTCTTTAATGCTCTTAATTATTTCCGGCCAAACATTTTTATGATAATTTTCATATTCAGCTATCAATTTTGAATCCTCTTTTAAATCCAAAGCGAGACAATATCTTTTCATATTTACACTTTTGTATATGCCTTTGCTATTTGCCGGCTGCTCCCTAAACCATGAATGCCTAATTCAATAACATCACCTGGTTTTATATAAACTGGTTCTGGCTTTTGCCCCAGCCCTACCCCAGCCGGTGTTCCTGTTGAAATAATATCACCGGGCAACAAAGTCATAAACTGGCTGAGATATGAAACAAGATGTGGAATTTTAAAAACAAGATTCTTTGTATTTCCATCCTGCATCATCGTTCCATTTACAGTTAACCAAAGTCGCAGATCATTTACATCCGCAATCTCATCCTGAGTTGCTAAATAAGGACCCAAAGGCGCAAAACTGTCACAACTTTTCCCTTTTACCCATTGACCCGCTCTTTCTAATTGAAATTCCCGTTCGCTGTAATCATTGTGTAAAAGATAACCGGCTACATGATTTAATGCAACAGCTTCATCAACATAAGATGCTTTTTTACCAATAACGACTGCAAGTTCAACTTCCCAATCAGTTTTTTTGCTGTTTTTTGGAATAATAAGGTCATCATTAGGTCCAACAATAGCAGTAGTTGCCTTGAAAAAAATAACTGGTTCAGGAGGTAACTGCATTTTGCTTTCAGTTGCATGATCTGAATAATTCAAACCGATACAAATGAGCTTTGAAGGTCTTGCAATTGGTGCACCAAGACGTGTATCTCTTGAAATTTCCTTTAAAGGTTTTTCACTGATAATTGTTTTGAGAGCCGAAAGACCGTCATTCTCAAAAAAATTTTCATCATAATCAGTGGCATACCCTGAAACATCAAACCATGCATCATTAATTATAACACCGGGTTTTTCTTTTCCGGTTTCACCAAAGCGAATCAGTTTCATTTCATTCTATTTTAAATCCAATTGAATAATTGTATCAATTTCATCCAGCACTACACCATCTAAATAAATAAATGTTCCTTCCGGTTGCTGCTTGAATTTTACTTCCTTATTTCCATTCATTAAAAAAACTTTTGAGATCTTTTCTTTTAATTCAGGAATAAAAATAAAAGCTGGGTTTTCCGGTTTATTAAGAATGTGCATATAAACCGTTTTACGTTTAATCGTTAATGTTCCCCAATCTTTTGGCGGAATTATATTTCCTCTTGTACCATAAATCGTCTGTCCGTATTGCCCCATCCATTTGCCAACTGCTTTTAATGTATCAGCAAATTCAGGCTGAATTGTTCCATCCGGCATAGGGCCAACATTTAATAAAAAATTTGCATTATAACCCGCGGCTTTCACCATGTATTGAATAATTCTTTTAACTGATTTATAATTTCTATCAGTGATATTAAAACCCCAACTATCATTCATAGTCTCACAAGTTTCTAATGGCAGCTCAGAAACCGAAGCGCCGCCGAATCCTGTAGTGTTATGACCGGGCAGATCTTTTTCGAATGCCTGGAAATCTTCGCCGGGAATTGGTGTTAAATGATGATTGTTGCTGATCAAACATTTCGGTTGCAAACTGTGAATGAGTTTATAGATCTCATCGTAATGCCAGTTTACTTTTGAAACTTGTTTTTTATCCTGGTCATTATCCAATTGATCCCAGTGACCATCAAACCAGATACCGGATATTTCTCCATAGTTGGTGAGAAGTTCAGTTAATTGCGCCTTCATGAAGTTGATATAGTGTTCCCAATTACTCTTTTCAGATCTACCAGTTCCTTTTCCTGTTCTTCCTGTTTCATATTGGTAATCGCTGCGATACCAATCAAGCAAAGAATAATAACAAAAAAGTTTGATGCCTTGCTTATGACATTCATCTGCTAATTGCTTCAATGCATCTTTGTGATAAGGCGTGTTGGTTATTTTCCACTCAGATTGTTTTGTATCAAAATTGCTGAATCCATCATGATGGCGGGTGATGAATGTAATGTATTTCATCCCCGCAGATTTAACAATGGCCACCCATTTAGCTGCATCAAAATTTTGGGGATTGAAAATATTAATAAGCCTTGTATATTCATCCACTTTGACGTTGCGATTGTTCATGACCCATTCACCGGCGCCAAGCACACTTGATGCTCCCCAGTGAATGAACATTCCAAATTTTATATCCTGGAATTCTTTTCTTGCATTTAGATTTTCAGATGTTGGTATATATGTATTCTGTGCAGTTGAAAGAATAACTGTTGAAAAAAATATTGCAATGAAAAATAATTTTCTCATCTTGAAATTAGTTATTGAGTTTGACGAAACCACCATCGATAAGGTAATCGCAACCGGTAATAAAGGAAGCCTCGTCACTGCATAGGTATAAAGCGAGTGCAGCAATCTCTTCGGTTGTTCCCATTCTTCCGATCGGTTGTGTCTTTGAAAGTTTATCAAACATTTCTTCTTCCTTGCCTGGGTAATTATTTTTCAAAAATCCATCAACAAACGGCGTATGCACCCTTGCCGGCGAGATCGAGTTACAGCGAATATTTTCATGTAAATAGTCTTTTGCAACACTTAATGTCATCGCCATCACGGCGCCTTTAGCTGTGCTGTATACAAATCGATCTGGTATCCCTACCTGTGCAGCTATTGATGCCATATTAATGATACACCCACCACCTGCTTTTTTCAATTGCGGTATAGCTGCATGAATACAATTGTAAACTCCCTTTACATTTACCAGGATCACTTTGTCGAAATCTTTTTCGTTAGTTGTATCTGCTTTCCCGACATGGGCAATGCCGGCATTATTCACAAGAACCTGGATCGGTCCAATATTCTCAAATATGTTCTTTACTTCTTTTTGATCTGCCACATTACATTTATGAACGATCACTGCACCACCATTTTTCTTAATTTCTTCAGCAGCCTCGTGGGCACTTTCACTATTCAGCTCAAGTATATGCACGGCGGCGCCTTGCAAAGCAAAAACCTTTGCAATAGCTTTTCCTATACCACTGCCGCCCCCGGTGATCACTGCTTTCTTATTATCGAGTCGAAACATTTGCTTGTTTTATTTTATACCCTTTCCACCCAAACCATGCTACTACTATAAAGCAAAGTAAAGGTATGATATAGGCTTTTTGCATGCTCCCGGTAGAATCTGAAATTCCACCCATGAATACTGGCGCCAGTGCACCTCCTACAATCGACATCACCAGTAATGATGATGCCATTTTTGTTTCTTCTCCTAATTCTTTTATTCCTAAAGCAAAAATTGTCGGGAACATGATCGACATAAAAAATGGGACTGCCGTCACTGCATATACTGCTATCTTTCCACTTGTATTTAATGCCAGCACCAGCAACAAAATATTTATCAGTGCATAGATCAACAACAGTTTTTGCGGTCTTATATATTTCATCAAAAATGTTCCTGCAAAACGACCAACCATAAATCCGACCATAGCAATCGATCCCCATAAATAAGATGCTGGTTTTTCACCCAGGTCCATTACTTGTTTTGAGAAACGTATAAAAAAACTTCCCACACCTACCTGCGCACCCACATAAAAGAATTGTGCGATAACGGCCCAACGGACATGAGAATGACGCAATACTTTTAATGAAAAACCCGTATGAGCATCAGCGGCATCCGATTCCTTTACTTCAGGTAACCTGGTAAAAAGAAACCCGATAGTGACAATAGCGACGACTGCTGCAATTATTAAATAAGGAATTTTTACAGTGTCAGCTTCAGATTGCAAATAGGAATTCAGTGTACCATTCGCAGCCATTTGATTCAACTCTTCTTTTGTATGCTCAACGCCGGATAAGATGAATTTGCCGCCAATAAGCGGGGCTACGAATGCACCGACGCCATTAAACGATTGAGCGAAGTTTAATCGTTGTTCTGAAGTTTCTTTTGGTCCTAATACTGAAATATATGGGTTAGCAACCGTTTCAAGAAAAGTAGCACCTGAAGCAAGTATAAATAATGCGGCAAGAAATAAACCGAATGTTCTGCCAGATGCTGCAGGTATGAATAACAATGCGCCTGCTGCATAAAGGCACAACCCAATTATTATTCCTCTCTTGTATCCATATTTATGCATTACCAATCCCGCCGGAATGGCAATAGAGAAATAGCCCAGGTAGACAGCAAGATCAATAAAAGATGATTGTGTATCGCTAAGCTGGCAAGCTTTTTTTAAATGCGGGATCAGGATGGGATTTGTATTGTGCAAAAAAGCCCAGAGGAAAAAAAGACTTGTGACAAGTATAAAGGCAAAAAGAAACGAATTTCGGCTTTGGTTCATGTTGGAGATTGATTAATGAAACAATAATGATGCTGGAATTATGTCTTTCTTTCCACCTTCCGGTTGCATTGAAACTTTTAATGAGTTGCCACCGCCACTATCAAAGTAAAGAACTTTTATTTTATGTAACCCTTTTTTCAATGCAGCCTTACCACTTTTTTCAACATTGCCATGATCGCCATCATTGTTCACTATTTCTTCGTCATCTATGTACAGCATGCTGCCATCATCTGAATCGGTAAAGAATGTACAAATGGCATCTTTATCTATTTTGATATACCCCGAAAACTCAAATGCAAACTTATCAGTACGTTTTTTATTTTGATTAGAAATAACATCAGTTATTCCCGAAGCCTTTACAGTTCCATTGATTGAGTTTAAGTCAATCTTTCCTGTTGGTTCATAGTATTTAAATGCAATACCTGGTTTTACATTGGAAATTTTTAGATCGCTTTTCCATTCATAGGTTTTGATTTGTTCTGTTACAATTGCGCTGGGAATTAATGATGCATAGTTCTCGCCAGAGCCTCCCATCATTGCGATGGCTTTTAAAGTAAAAGATCTTTCAGCGGTAAAGGACCCGTTGTAAATTTTTGAAGATTGAACTGGCACTGACCCATCTGTTGTATAATAAATCAAAGTGCCCGGAGCCGTGCTTATCATTACGGTCGGTTTCATGGCATCTTTTGAATAATCCTGTTTTATCACCGGCTTTGAAGCATATCTTCCAAAATTTTCAATCTTCACTACAAAGGAATAAGATGATTTTATTTTGTTGGGATTGAATTCCGGCAAACTGATCTCGACATTTTCTCCAACTTGTTTCCATTGCAAACTCTCCTTAGTAGAAAGAAAACTGATCCTGGTTTCTGCAGGTAAGACAATGTCCTTTAAAACTAGTTTTCTATTATCAGGATATTTTGGAAAAATGGCGTATAAATTATTGTTTGTTGGATTGTATGTATAAAAAACTTCTTTGACTGCATAACCCGGATCGGGGTCAACAGTCAGTTTCAGCATAATATCACCGCGGCCTTTCCAATCTTTTTTTCCTTCACTCCATTGAAAGGGCGTTTTCCATCTCCTGGTATTATAAATAGCTTCTCCATTTATTTTCATCCATTCGCCTATTTGTAATAAACGTTCCTGCATGATCGGTGGGATTTTTCCATGCTCATCGGGACCGATGTCCAATAAAAAATTTCCGCCCCGACTTACCTTATCGATCAGAGCGATCACTAATGATTGAGCAGAATTATAATCCCACGAATCTTCTTCCCGATTATAACCATAGCTATATCCCATACCCCGACTTTCTTCCCAATCATGATTTTCAAAGTCAAGATCGGGCTGGTATTCCGGAGTGTAGATTCCACCATGATTAAAACGAACTCCGCTACCCCAGCGATCATTAACTACTATTTTATCTTTTACCGGGCTTTCATTATAAAGCCATGCAAGAAATTCCTGACTCTTCCAGGTTTCAGGCGGCGCATCCCAATCACCATCCGTCCAAAAAACTTCGGGCTGATAATTATTGATAAGCTCTTTCATTTGCGGCCATACATGTTCAGTGGCATATTTTTTTGGATCGCTTTTCCAAAGAGGATTGAACCATTCGTACAATGAGTAATACATTCCCGCATGTACCGAAGTTTTGCGAACCGCTGTAAACAGATCGCCGATCAGGTCTCTTTTTGGACCAACGTCTTTTGCATTCCATGGAAAGCCCCATGTTTTATTGGCGTTTTGATTTGGCCATAATGTAAAGCCATCATGATGTTTTGATGTAAGAACTATATACTTTGCGCCTGACGCTTCAAACAATTTTGCCCAATCATCAGGATTAAATAGTTCAGCTTTGAAATCATTGGCAAGGTCATAGTAAGTTCTGTTCCCAAATTTTGCTTTATGAAATTTTTGTCTTGCTGTGTCTGTTGTTTGCAAACCTTGCTGGTACCATTCTGCATAACTGCCTTTTGTACTCCAACCCGGTACTGAATACACACCCCAATGAATAAAGATTCCAAACTTTGCATCTTTAAACCACATTGGCGTAGTTCTTTTATCAAGACTCTCCCAGTTTGGCTGGTAATTCTGTGCTGATATTTGAAGTGTAAATAACAGCAAGCAAAATGCAATTAAGTTTCTCATTTCTGACACTAATAATTTGCGCTAAAAGTAAAGCATTGGTCCCAACCAATCTAAAATCAGTGCAACCGTTTGCCGCATTGACTTACCTTTGCGGCGATATTTCAAAATCAAACAAATTTTATGGACTACAGGATAGAAAAAGATACAATGGGCGAAGTAAAAGTTCCGGTTGACGCATATTATGGGGCACAAACTCAACGCAGCATTGATAATTTTAAGATAGCACAGGATATTAACCGTATGCCCAAAGAGATCATCAGGGCCTTTGCCTATTTAAAAAAAGCGGCTGCTATTACTAATCAAGAAGCGGGTGTTTTATCAAAGGAAAAATCTGATCTTATTGGAAAAGTTTGTGATGAAATATTGGAAGGAAAATTGGACGCTTATTTTCCATTGGTTGTTTGGCAAACAGGAAGCGGTACGCAAAGCAATATGAATGTAAATGAAGTAATAGCATACCGTGGTCATGTGATCAATGGAGGAAACCTTTCCGACAAAGAAAAATTTTTACATCCAAATGATGATGCGAACAATTCACAATCTTCAAACGATACTTTTCCGACCGCCATGCATATCGCTGCTTATAAAATTTTAATAGAAACAACAATTCCCGGAATTGAAAAGCTGAGAGATACATTAGCAGAAAAAAGCAAACAGTTCATGAAAGTGGTGAAGATCGGCCGCACACATTTCATGGATGCAACTCCACTTACTGTCGGGCAGGAATTCAGTGGTTATGTTTCACAACTTGATCATGGATTAAAAGCAATTAAAAATACTTTACCGCACTTGAGTGAATTGGCTTTAGGTGGAACAGCTGTAGGTACAGGCATAAATACACCCGCTAATTATTCAGAAAATGTTGCAAAGCATATTGCAAAACTTACAGGCCTTCCCTTTATAACTGCTGAAAATAAATTTGAAGCATTGGCAGCTCATGATGCGATCGTGGAAGCACATGGTGCATTAAAAACAGTTGCGGTGAGCTTAATGAAAATTGCAAATGATATCCGGATGCTTTCATCAGGTCCACGTAGCGGAATCGGTGAAATACATATCCCGGATAATGAACCAGGATCTTCAATTATGCCTGGGAAAGTGAACCCAACCCAATGCGAAGCGTTGACAATGAT
>DASYQG010000485.1:0-5789 GCA_036005825.1 Chitinophagaceae bacterium
ACCATTTGCAAGAAGCGGGAAAGAAACAGCATGGGATGGATTGAGTAAATATGATCTTACCAGGTATAATTTGTTTTACTGGGGCCGTTTAAAACAATTTGCTGACCTGGCTGATCAAAACGGGCTATTGCTTGTGCATCACAATTATTTTCAGCATAATATTATTGAAGCAGGAGCACACTATGCCGATTTCCCATGGCGTACTGCCAATAACATAAATAACACTGGCTTTGTTGAGCCAGTGAATTTTGCGGGTGATAAAAGAATATTTTATGCAGAGCAGTTTTATGATATTTCAAACCCAGTTCGCCGTGAGTTACATAAAAAATATATCCGGCAATGTTTAAATAATTTTAAAGATAATAATGGAGTGATACAATTGATCGGTGAAGAATTTACCGGGCCAACTCATTTTGTAAAATTTTGGTTAGATGTCATCAAAGAATGGGAAAAGGAAACCGGCAAACACCCGATCATTGGTTTGAGTGTAACAAAAGATGTACAAGATTCGATTTTAAATATTCCTGCGTATGCAGCTATTGTTGATCTTATCGATATCCGCTACTGGCATTACCAGGCAGATGGAACAACTTACGAACCTAAAGGCGGTCAAAATTTGGCGCCACGTCAGCATGCAAGGTTGTTAAAGCCAAAGAAAACAAGCTTTGAACAAGTGTATCGAGCGGTGAAAGAATATCGTGATAAGTTTCCAAATAAAGCTGTTGTTTATTCTGGCGATAGTTATCCCGAATTTGGAATGGCAGTTTTTATGGCTGGAGGTAGTTTACCTGTTTTATCCGGAGACATAGATAAAGAAATTCTAAAGGCTGCTGTTACTATGAAACCTGTCACATCATCCAATAAGAATGAATATATATTAAGCAATGGCAAAAACAGTATTGTTTATAACATTGTAACAAGGAAGTTGGAAAAAAGGTAAGAATGAAAAGATTATTTTTATTCATATTACTGGGGTCTTTATTAAATGCAGAGGCGCAATTACCAAAGCTGAAAATATCTTCTAACAAAAGATTCTTTACTACAGCCGACGGCAAACCTTTTTTCTGGCTGGGTGATACAGGTTGGTTACTATTTATAAAACTAAAAAGGGAAGAAGCACTGCAATACCTTGACGATAGAAAACAAAAAGGATTTAATGTAATACAAGTAATGGTGGTGCATGATATAAATCTTGGCGTAAATGCTTACGGCGATTCTGCTTTGCATAACAAGGATGTTTCAATGCCTAACACAACCCCGGGTAATTCTTTTACTGATGAAACCGAATATGATTTTTGGGATCATATGGATTATGTAATTGGTGAAGCGGAGAAAAGAGGTATTTACATGGCACTTGTTCCTGTTTGGGGTGGTAATATTAAATATGTCAGCGAAGCACAGGCAAAAAAATATGCAACATTTTTAGCCAACCGGTATAAAAACAAAAGCAATATCATTTGGTTAAATGGTGGTGATATAAAGGGCAGCGATGGATTGAATCAATGGAATATAATTGGTAATACCATTCGTTCTATTGATAAAAATCACCTGATAGGTTTTCATCCGAGAGGGAGAAATTCTTCATCAACATGGTTTCATAATGAGCCATGGTTGGATTTTAATATGTTTCAAAGCGGACATAGAAGCTATGCCCAGGACACATTAAGTAGTGAAACATTGCATTACGGAGAGGATAACTGGCGTTATGCTAATGATGATTATAAATTAAAACCAATCAAACCAACATTTGATGGTGAACCTTCTTATGAAGATATTCCCTATGGTTTGCATGAGGCTAATCAACCGTACTGGAAAGATTATGAAGTAAGACGTTATGCTTATTGGAGTGTATTTGCCGGTGGTTGTGGTTTTACTTATGGGCATAATTCGGTTATGCAGTTTTATACACCAAAAGATCCAGGAACTTCTTATTTCCCAAAAGTAAAATGGCAGGACGGGTTAAAAGCACCGGGGGCAGGACAAATGCAGTATTTAAAAAAATTAATGCTGGGTAGATCTTATTTTGACAGGATACCTGATCAGTCAATGATCATTGATAACGGAGAAAAGTATGAAAGGGTGATCGCCACAAGAGCTAAGAACTACGCCATGTTTTATATATATAATGGAAGGGAGTTTAAAGTAGAAATAAAGAAGTTGCAATTTATTCCGAACAAGGCAATTTGGTTCAATCCAAGAAATGGAGAAACAAAGACGATAAGTGAATACAGAAATACGACAGTTGTAAATTTTGACCCGCCCGGAGAAAAAGAAAATGGTAATGACTGGGTTTTGATTTTAGAGAAGTAATAAGCTATGCAAGTCAAAATATTAATTATTAATTGTTCATTATTAATTTTTCTTGCGTCATGCACTAATAAAGCATATCTGTTTACTTCATTTCATGAACCAGCCGATAGAGGATTAAGAATGTTATATAGTTACGACGGATATAAATGGAATGAGATTGATACAGTTCTTTTACAACCGGAAGTAGGGAGTCAAAAAGTGATGCGTGATCCATCCATGGTGCAAGGGCGAGATGGAGTTTTTCATTTAGTATGGACAAGTAGTTGGCGAGATGATAAAGGTTTTGGGTATGCTTCATCAAAAGACCTGGTGCATTGGAGTGAACAAAAATTTATCCCTGTGATGCAGCACGAGCCAACAACTGTTAATGTTTGGGCGCCTGAATTATTTTATGATGATGAGCAAAAACAATATATTATTATCTGGGCAAGCTGCATTCCCGGAAGATTTGAAAGAGGCATCGAGGAAGACAGTAATAATCACCGGATGTATTATACAATTACAAAAGATTTTAGAACATTCAGCGATACAAAACTTTTTTTGGATCCTGGTTTTAGTGTAATTGATGCTGTAATTGTCAAAAGAAGCAAAAAAGCTTATGTATTAGTGCTGAAAGATAATACGAGGCCAGAAAGAGATATTAAAGTTGCATTTGCTGACAATCCTTTAGGGCCATGGAAAAATATATCAAAAGCTTTTACAGATAATTTCACTGAAGGCCCATCAGTTGTAAAAGTGAAAGATGATTGGTTGATCTATTATGATTCATACCGCAAAAAAATCTATGAAGCATCGTCTACAAAAGATTTTATTCATTTTGAAAACATAACAGATAAAGTGAGAGTACCCGGAGAACATAAACACGGAACGATTGTGATTGTAAATAGAAAAATTGTTAAACTATTGGTTAAGAGTTTCAAAAAATGAGAATTTGGCTCACCATATTATTAATTACTAATTCTTCATTATTAATTGCACAGGATACTGTTCGTTATATCGGTGCTACGTTATCTAATGTGGATTATCATCATGGTCAGCTAAGTCCTGCAATTGGTGTTCACAATATTCAAACTTTCCGGGCAAACAGGGCTGACGCAGAAAATAACTGGACATATAATCATGCTCCCATGCTCGCTTACTGGAACAATAGTTTTTACCTGGAGTATTTAAGTAACCCCGTTGGGGAGCACGTTGCTCCTGGGCAGACATTATTACAAACTTCAAAAGACGGATATAACTGGAGTAAACCTGTTGTTATTTTTCCTCCTTACAAAATTCCTGATGGTTTTGTAAAGGAAGGTAGAACAGAAGTTGCAAAAAATTCTTATGCAGTCATGCATCAACGGATAGGTTTTTATACCTCGAAATCAAAAAGACTGCTTGCCCTGGCTTATTACGGCATTGCTTTGGGAAAAGGGGACGATCCCAATGATGGTAATGGTATAGGCAGAGTGATAAGAGAAGTAAAAGCGGACGGAATATTTGGTCCGATCTATTTTCTCCGCTATAATCATTCTTTCAACGAAAAAAATACTTCATATCCTTTTTACAAATCGTCAACTGATAAAGGTTTTGTAACTGCTTGTGAAGAAATTTTAAATACGCCTTTATTAATGCAACAGATGGTGGAAGAAGCTGATCGCAACGATCCGTTAATTCCATTAAAGAAAGATTTTAAAGCATTCAATTATTATCGTTTGCCAAACGGTAATATAGTTGGCTTATGGAAATACGCATTAACAAGTATAACAAAGGATGAAGGAAAGACATGGCAATACAATCCAACAAGGGCTCCGGGTTTTGTAAATGCTAATGCAAAGATCTGGGGGCAGAAAACGAGTGATGGAAAATATGCAACAGTTTATAACCCTTCAGAGTTTCGCTGGCCTTTGGCAATAAGTGTAAGTGATGATGGCTTGAAATATAAAGATCTTTTATTAGTGAACGGTGAGATCACTTCGCTTCGTTATGGAGGTGCATACAAAAGTTATGGCCCGCAGTATGTACGCGGCATACAGGAAATGGATGGCATGCCCCCAGATAAAAATCTCTGGGTGACTTACAGCATGAACAAAGAAGATATATGGATAAGTAAAATACCTGTGCCTGTAAAAGATAAAGTAAACAACCATGTAAACGATGTGTTTGCATCAATGAAAAATGGGGAAGAGTTGGATCAATGGAACCTGTACAGTCCCTTATGGTGCAGGACAGTAATAAGCGAAAAAAAATTAACCTTGGCAGATAGTGACCCATTTGATTATGCTAAGGCTGAAAGGATATTTCCTGAATCGAAAAGAGTTGCTGTTGAGTTTTCAATTGCGGCACAACAAAACGATTTTGGTTTATTGGAAATAGAGCTGGTTGATAAAAAAGGTACTCCCTGTCTCCGTTTAATGCTGGATTCGTCAGGAAGTATATTGACAAAGCAGGGATATAGAAATAAATCGTTAGGAAAATATAATGTGGGTGAAGCGATAACAGTTAAAATTGAATTGAATACAGCCACAAGATTTTATAGTGTCAGTATAAACGGAAAGAATCCATCGAATAATCTCTGTTTTGCCCCGGTAGAATCTGTTGAGAGAATTGTTTTCAGAACAGGAATAACAAGACGTTTTCCAGATGCTGATACGCCAACCGACCAGGATTATGATCTGCCGAATACAGACAGGAAGGATAAAGAGGCAGTCTATATGATTTATTACTTAAAAACAAAAGCATTGTAAAACACTATGTCTGCAAATAAGAATACTACATTAGGCGTCATCATCGGCAATCGGGATTTTTTCCCTGATAAACTTGTCGGAGAAGCAAGAACAGAGATACTTGGTTTATTTAAGAAATTAAATATCACACCTGTATTATTAAATGATGCCGATTCTAAACTCGGCGGTGTGGAAACATTTGCGGAAGCAAAAAAATGTGCTGCATTATTTAAACAACATGCAGGTGAAATTGATGGGATACTTGTAATCCTTCCAAACTTTGGTGATGAAAAAGGTGTTGCTGAAACAATCAAATTATCAGGATTGAACGTACCTGTTCTGATCCAGGCTTATCCTGATGATTTAGGTAAAATGGATGTAATTAACAGGCGGGATGCATGGTGCGGCAAAATTTCTGTTTGCAATAATTTATACCAGTTTGGAATAAAATATTCTCTCACTACCAAACATGTGGTTGCAGTAAACGATGAAACGTTTATCAATGACTTAAAAAAGTTTACTGCAGTTTGCAGAGTAGTGAAAGGGTTACGAAAAGTTAGAATTGGGGCAGTTGGCGCAAGACCTGGGGCATTCAATACGGTTCGATACAGTGAAAAGATATTGCAACGAAATGGGATCTCAGTAACAACAGTTGATCTATCTGAAATTCTTGGTAATGCTAATAAGTTAACTGCTGAAGACAAATCAGTAAAAGAAAAATTGGATAAGATCCATGCCTACACTAATACTGGTAAAACTCCTTCAGACAAA
>DASYQG010000486.1:0-2536 GCA_036005825.1 Chitinophagaceae bacterium
ACCCGGTTCCAGTAATTTTCTATTCTTCCAATCATCAATACCTCCTTGTTTTGGCGGACGATCGGCCCAATCACACACATCAAACAAACAACCCGACCAATCTGAAGATTGCGTTAATAGATGCCGCCAGGTGATCTTTGAATTATGTTCGCCATCAAATTTACCATCCCATACATATTCATTTACCCGGTCATCAATATTTTTTATGAGATGATCATCTGCAGCAAGTCCGGCAACTGTTGACAAAAAACTTTTTGAAACACTGAAAGTCATGTCCACTCTTTTTACATCACCCCATTGTGCTACTATATAACCATTTTTTAAAATAATTCCTGCTGGTTTTCCTCTTTCTCTCATTGGTCCGGCAATTCTATAATTCGGTTCATTGGCATACGCTTTCATATTAGCAATGCGCAGGTCATAATCTGTTTTGCTATCATTGTGTAATGCAAAACTTACAGCGCTGTCAAGCAGCTGTGGATTTATTTTTAATTCTGCGGGTTTCTTTGTTTGCCAGGTTGAGTCGGGGAAATAGAGTTGCTGGCTGTAAGTTAACTGAATATAAAAAATAAGAATGACGGCGAGAGAGGATCGATAAAATATCATTTTCATTTTTATACTGTTTTTTAAAGTCTCATTCGGACAAAATCCTACTCATGCAAAAAACTTAATTCTAGTATTTAATCAGAGTTTGCTTGTCAATAGAAAATAACGCATCTACAACTTGCCCATTCCTTATTGCCGTGTTCCACCTTTCGATATTTGTCAGTCCTTTTATAACTATATCTTTTACTTTCTGAGGCAAATTATCAGGAAAAAAAGAAATATCACTTATCGCTTTTTGTTTTGTTACAAAAAATTGTATTGTAAAATTCGCGGTTGATTTCAGTTGATCTGTTTCTTTTTCATTTATATTTTTTTGAAAATCTTTTGATAATTCTTTGTAGCCACCCGAATAAGATGGGCTTATCTCAACCATTTCGAAAAAACCACAATTGCTGTTCGACATGAAAGAAGAAAATGCAAATTCGTAATCGCATTTACCACAAATAACAATTGTTAAAGGCACAACACAATAATTCGGTGCAACAAACTTTAGTCGATACTTTCCAATAGGAACATCGGTCAATTTAAATATAGAATTACTTTCGATGACTTCTGTATAAGTTTTAATAATTTGATTACCTGAAGTCAAATAGATCGTGTCGAAGCGAGATGGACATTGTTTTGAGTCTTCTATCCAGGGTCTTAATGTTACTTGGAATATTGTGGTTTGAGCTGTTAACGTCAGTGTGAAGATGAGTGTCGTAAAGAAAAAAATGAGTTTCATAAATGATAGAAATGATATTAATCTTTTGCTTAGTGCTTTCAATAATCAATCACCTGCTCTTCTATCGTCTGCGGTAATTCTCTCCATTCATATTGTTGATTGCGGAGCTGTGGTTCAAAACCTGCTTCACGAATGGCTTGCTGAATACTTTTATATGTAAAGCGATGCGGGGCACCGGCAGCGCTGACTACATTTTCTTCCAGCATGATGCTTCCAAAATCATTGGCGCCGGCATGCAGACAAAGTTGAGCAACTTGCTTACCAACCGTAAGCCAGCTTGCCTGTATGTTTTTAATATTGGGCAACATGATACGGCTGATAGCGATCATGCGGATATATTCATCAGGTGTCGTGAGATTATGTACACCACGGATCTTTGCAAGTAATGTATCCACATCCTGGAATGTCCATGGAATAAAAGCAAGAAAGCCTTTTGCTCCTTCCGGTTTGCGGCTTTGCACTTCTCTTATTTTTATTAAATGTTCAAACCGTTCTTCAATGGTTTCTACATGACCAAACATCATAGTTGCAGAAGTAGTGATGTCAAGCTTATGTGCTTCCTGCATAATGTCCAACCATTCCTGTGCGCCGCATTTTCCTTTGCTTATTAACCGGCGAACACGATCAATTAAAATTTCTGCGCCTGCACCGGGCAATGAATCCATGCCTGCTGCCTTCAATGCGATCAACACATCACGATGATTGCTTTTCTCAAGCTTGGTGATATGCGCCACTTCAGGAGGGCCAAGTGTATGCAGCTTGATGGTTGGAAATTCTTTTTTTATCTGGCTGAAAGTATTGACATAAAAATCCAATCCCAATTCCGGGTGATGGCCGCCCTGTAATAATAACTGATCACCGCCCCAGCGAATTGTTTCTTCTATCTTTTTCCTGTAAGTAGGCATATCGGTAATGTATGCTTCAGGATGACCGGGTATGCGATAGAAATTACAAAACTTGCAATTAGCAATACACACATTGGTCGTATTTACATTCCGATCGATCTGCCAAGTAACTTTTCCATGGGGCACTTGTTTCTTCCTGAGTTCGTCTGCCAAAAACATTAGTTCTGTAAGCGGCGCATTTTCAAATAAAAAAACTCCTTCTTCTTTTGATAAGAATTCAAACCGGGAGGCTTTCTGGTATAGATCGGGTAGTTGCATAATAGAAGCGCAAAGGTAAAGAAGAGTAAATCATTCACTTTAT
>DASYQG010000487.1:0-16699 GCA_036005825.1 Chitinophagaceae bacterium
ACGTGGGTAAATTCAACAACATCACCTTTCAGCACTACAATTGAAAATACCCCCTCGTTATTAGTGATTGTTCCGCGGTTCTGGCCTTTAATTACAATGCTTACTGCAGGAATGCCGACGAGACTGTCTGCTGTCATCACCACACCATAAAGTTGAACGACGGAATCACGAACGTTTTCAAACTGTGCTTTTGATGTGGTTGGAATAAAAAACAGCAGTAAAATGAGGTATTGTACAATTTTCTTCACCGCTTCAAAAATAACGACAAGTTGCTGATTTCGTAAAACAAATTCGGCTGTATAATGGCTAACTTTGCGGCTTGGAATTACTTTTAACAAATACTTGTAAATGACAACTGAAAAAATTCTTGAAGCGCTGAGCAATGTGCAGGAACCTGATCTCGGCAAAGACCTTGTAACGTTAAATATGGTTAAGGATATTGAGATCAGTGGAAACGATGTATCATTTACGGTTATTCTTACCACACCTGCTTGCCCGCTAAAGGATATGATCGGCAATGCCTGTGTAAATGCGATAAAGATCTTAGTGAATAAGGAAGCGAACGTAAAAGTGAATTTCACTTCAAATACAACAACAAAAAGAACCGACACCGGCTCTGTCTTACCTAAAGTAAAAAATATTATTGCTGTTGTAAGTGGAAAAGGCGGAGTAGGTAAATCAACAGTGGCGGCAAATCTTGCTCTTGCATTATCGCAGGGTGGTGCAAAAGTTGGTTTGATGGATGCCGATATTTATGGGCCAAGTGTTCCGATCATGTTTGGTCTTCGTGGTGACAGACCAATGATGATGGATGTAGGTGGTGATAAAGGAATGATTGTTCCGCTGGAGAGGTATGGAATCAAAGTAATGAGTATTGGGTTCCTTGTAGATGAAAAAAATGCGGTAGTGTGGCGTGGCCCGATGGTGAGCAGCGCTATTCGTCAGTTTGTAACTGACGTTTTTTGGGATGAGCTAGATTACCTCGTTGTTGATATGCCGCCGGGCACTGGTGATATTCATTTGACGTTGGTGCAAACTGTTCCTGTAACAGGTGTTATAATTGTTACTACGCCACAGGATGTAGCTTTAGCAGATGCAAAAAAAGGGATTGCTATGTTTGGGCAGGCGCAGGTGAATGTTCCTATTATAGGTCTTGTTGAAAATATGAGTTACTTCACTCCGGCAGAGTTACCCAACAATAAGTATTACATTTTTGGAAAAGAGGGTGGAAGAAGATTGGCGGAAGAATATGATCTTCCATTTCTGGGTCAAATACCATTGGTGCAAAGCATTCGCGAAGGCGGTGACCAGGGTGTGCCGATCATGATGAGTGATGATGAGATCACAAAAAAGGCCTTTGAAGATTTTGCTGCCTTCGCGGTAAGAAGCATTGCGATGCGTAATGCTCAAATGCCAAAAACAACACCACTTGAGATGATAGATCAATAATAGTATTTCCACCCATAGGCTGCATAAATTCTTTTGGGCGAATAAATTTTCCCCTCTTTAATGGTGAGATATATTTTACGGATGTCTTTAATATTTTTCTTCGGGTCACCATCTATTAAAATGAGATTGGCGATCTTGCCTGGAGCAACTGTTCCATATTTATCCAGCAAACCATATTGTTTTGCGGGAAAATAGGTGGCCATTCTTAATACATCATAATTTGGGATACCACATTCGCTATAGACTTCCAGTTCATGCTGTAATATACCGCCATCGGTTCCTGAAAGAATAGTGATGCCATTATCATACAGGGCCTTTAATAATTTCTTCATCGTCTCGTATGATTTGCCATACTGAGTACCAAATGATTCATCATCAATAAAACTCCCAGACAGTGCTCTTCTTTTTACTTCAGATGGCAGATACCGGGCAATTGGTGAATAAGCCTTGGCCATTTTACCTGGCATATCAGTAAACATGCTTTCAAAAATGCTGATGGTAGGGTCAATAGTTATTTTCTTTTCTTTCATTTTCTGAATAAAACTTTTCACTGCATCACTATTCACATCAATTTCGCTTCCCTTTTTACCCACTAATTTGAAACGGGTCATATTTCTTGTATCGACAGTATCACCAAAAAAATTAAGCATCAGCATATTTAAATGTGTGATCTCATCATATCCGGCATCAATTGCCTGTGAGGCTGTCATGAATGCGGGAATATGTCCGCAGACCCTCATGCCATAGCTATGTGCTTTGGCAGCCAACGGTTTTACCCATTCTGGATTAATAGAGCTATATAATTTTATTTGCTGGCATCCTTTTTTATGATAATCATCAATATATTTTAATCCTTCCTCCAATGAATTGATCAATGCGCCGGTTGGTGCAGCGAATTCGCCTGCTTTATCAATGAATCCGGAGATGATATTGATCTCGGGCCCAAGAATACTATCTGTCTCGACTCTTTTTTTAACATCCCATAATTCATTGCCATTACCCATATCTCTCAGGTTTGTAACGCCCTGCGCCATCATTAGTGGTCCATCACTCATAGAAAAGTGTCCGTGCATTTCCCAAAGACCGGGCATCAAAAATTTATTGGTGCCATCAATCACTTTATAACCAGCAGGGATCTTTGTATTAGTTGAATTGCCAACTTTCTCGATCAGGTTATCTTTTATTAATACAGTGCCATTGATAAAAGTGCTTCCTTCCGATGCATTAAAAACGGTAACGTTTTTAATGGCAATACCACCACTGTTTTTTTCTGTTACAGTCCTGGCAAGTTTCGTAAAAAAATTATCCTCGAATTTTTTTTGAATCGGCAAAAGGATATCGATGTTTTTTTCATAGCCTTCGTGTATTATAGATGTCCAGTCACTTAGGCTGCCAAAGAAATCACCATTTTTCGTAAACCAAATGTAATAGGGAGGTCCTCCCAATCCTGAAAATCCTATTAGTTGAATTGTGACACTATTATTCTTTTCATCTTTTACAGTTTCTTCTTTCTCTACTGTGAAACTGAGGGTGCCAGATGGAAGTATATTCATTTTTTTTGACGCAGCAGCTTTTAAAATTTTTAAGCTAAGTTCCACTTCCCCGGGATTACCATTTATGTTAGAATATAACTCGCCTTTGTAAGGAACAGTTTCATTTTCAAATTTATTTTTCCATGACGCTTTTCCATTTTTTACTTCAAATTTTTCTTCCACTTTTGTTTTAAAATAATCTACCCCGGTAATTTCCTGCAATATGATATTTCCTTTGTTGTCAGTTTTACTATAAGAAGTTACTGCGGGCCCACGGCCACGATCATTGTATTCAAAATAATAGTAATAATTATTACTGCCTTTTTTCCAGCTAAGATGTTTGCCGACAACTTTACCAAGTCTTACGACATTATGCCTTATTGTATCGGTTGTTTGTGCGGACCCTGATATTGCAATCGCTAATAGTAACGAGATAAAAAGTGATCTCATGATTAAAGTTTTGGTTTAAAAGATAAGTATATTTTTAACGCACTTCTATTTAAATTCGCTTCATGTATAATCTACCTTATTTTAAAGAAGAAGACCAGGAAGTCGTGCTGCAGTTCATGCGGGAACACCCATTTGTTTTTTTAAGTGGCGTGACTGCGGAAAACAAACCCGTTGCCACACAGGTACCAGTTTTTATTGACGAAAAGGATGGAAAATTATTTCTCACCGGGCACATCATGAGAAACAATGATCATCATAAAGCATTTGAAAAAAATCCAAATGTGCTCGCTGTATTTACAGGGCCGCATACCTATGTAAGCGCAACCTGGTATGACGATCCCCACCAGGCCAGCACATGGAATTACATGAGTGTGCATGCAAAAGGCGCCATAAGATTTGGGAATTATGATGACCTGGTAGCCATTTTAAAACGACTGACACTTCATTACGAAAATAATAATACAGCTTCTACAACGGTATTCGATAACTTAACGTCTGAATACACGGAACCATTACTGAAGGCGATCATTGCATTCGAGGTGGAAATAACATCAATTGAAAATGTTTTTAAATTAAGTCAAAACCGCAATGAAAAAAGTTATAATAATATAATCGCTAAATTACAAGAACAAAGCAGCGATGGTAAATTTATTGCAGAGGAGATGAAAAAAAGACAACAACAATTATTTGATAAATGAAATATTGCTCATCACTTATTATCCTTTTGTTCTTTATGAGTTTTATGAATGAAGGAAATTTTCAAAAACCTGCTTTTGACCTGGAAGGTCACCGGGGTTGTCGTGGGTTAATGCCGGAGAATACCATACCAGCAATGTTAAAAGCAATTGATCTTGGTGTAACGACTTTGGAGATGGATGTAGTGATCACAAAAGATAATAAAGTTGTTGTATCGCATGAGCCATGGTTTGAAACAGAGATCACAACAAAACCTGATGGCTCGTTTGTTAATGCAGGCGAAGCGATGCAGAATAATATTTACCAAATGAATTATGAAGAGGTTGTGAAATATGATGTAGGAATGAAGCCGCATCCACGTTTTCCGAAACAGCAAAAAATGAAAGTAGTAAAACCTTTGCTGAGCGATCTGATTGACAGTGTTGAGGCTTATCTTTTAAAGAAAAACTTGCCAAAGGTTAAATATAATATTGAAACAAAAAGTTTACCTGCTGGTGATAATAAATTTCATCCTGTCCCGTCCGAATTTGCTGAATTATTAATGGCTGTAATAAAAGAAAAGAAAATTGAAGACAGGGTTATCATCCAGTCATTCGATTTCAGATCGTTAAAATATATTCATGAAAAATATCCGTTAATAAAAACATCGATGCTGATCGAAGATTCTGATGAAAATGATTTTGATGGTCAATTGACGAAACTTGGGTATACACCCGAGTATTACAGTCCTAATCAAACTTTAGTCGATGATAAACTGGTAAAACAATGTCATGATAAAGGGATGAAAATACTTCCATGGACAGTGAATGATACAAAGCAGTTTAAGAAATTAAAGAAGATGGGTGTGGATGGGATCATTACTGATTATCCGGACTTGTTTAAAAACTAAGTCTCTAAGATCAGTGAATTAACCAATTGCAACATGAAATTTGAAAATGGTTTATCCTTTGCACAACAACTTGATACTGCAGATCCATTGAGAAGTTTCAGGAAAAAATTTATTATTCCCGAGCGCAATGGTAAACAACAAGTCTATTTTTTAGGAAACTCGCTGGGACTGCAACCAAGATCTGCAAATGATCATATCCAAATAATTTTGAAAGATTGGGCATCATTGGGTGTCGAGTCTTTTTTTCATGCAAAAGAACCATGGATGGATTATCATGATAAGCTGGTTCATCCATTATCAAAGATCGTGGGTGCTTTGCCAAATGAAGTGGTAGTAATGAATCAACTTACGGTGAATCTTCACCTGATGCTGGTAAGTTTTTATAATCCTGATCCCAAGCGGTATAAAATAATTTGCGAAGCAAAAGCTTTCCCAAGCGATCAATATGCCTTTGAAACGCATGTAAGAAATAAAGCCTGCCTGCCGGACAGGCAGGGGTTTGATCCCCCAACTGCAATCATTGAAGTAGCTCCGCGAAATGGTGAATATACTTTACGAACTGAAGATATTATTTCAACAATTGAAAAACACGGCAGCGAGACGGCATTAGTTTTGTTTGGCGGGATCAATTATTACACTGGTCAGTTTTTTGATCTTGAAAAAATAAGTAAGACTGCCAGGTCTATTGGCGCTAAAGTTGGTTTTGATCTTGCTCACGCTGCGGGAAATGTTGAATTGCATTTGCATGATTGGGATGTTGACTTTGCATGCTGGTGTACGTATAAATATTTGAATTCTGGTCCAGGGGCGATCGGTGGTGCATTCATTCATGAAAAACATCACAATGAAAATTTGCCACGGTTTGCAGGATGGTGGGGCTATGACAAACCAACAAGATTTAAAATGGAAAAAGGATTTAAGGCAATGCCCGGAGCGGAAGGCTGGCAATTAAGTACGCCTGCCATGTTTTTATATGCTGCGCATCGTGCTTCTCTTGAAATTTTTGAAGAGGCTGGTTGGAGTAAGATCTTAGCCAAGCAAAAATTACTGACTAATTATTTATGGTTTCTTTTGGATGAAATAAATAATTCATCCAGTAAAAAAATTATTGAATTCATTACGCCACGAAATGAAAACGATAGAGGCTGCCAGGTTTCGATGCTGATGCTTGAAAATGGAAAAGAAATATATAACGAACTGATGAAGCAAGAGATTTTTACTGATTGGCGGGAGCCCAATGTCATACGACTAGCCCCCGTTCCTTTATATAATAGTTTTGAAGAAGTATTTAAATTTTCTGACGCTTTAAGGCAATTGATCGGCAAATTTCATTCGGCTTAGCATTCATACCTGTATTTTTGCTGCATGACCCGACAGCAACTCGTCGAACAGATCTATAAAAAGCGATCTTATCTCTGTGTCGGTTTAGATACTGACGTTACGAAGATCCCAAAACATCTTTTATCTGAACCTGATCCTGTTTTTATTTTTAATAAAGCTATTATTGATGCCACAAAAAATCTATGTGTAGCGTATAAGATCAATACAGCATTTTATGAAGCAATGGGTGTGAAAGGATGGGAGGCAATGGAAAAAACTGTTCATTATATCGGCGATGACCATTTTAAAATTGCCGATGCTAAAAGAGGCGATATCGGAAATACATCAGATCAATATGCGAAAGCTTTTTTTGAGACATTGCCATTTGATGCTGTAACGGTTGCGCCGTATATGGGTGAAGACAGTGTAAAACCATTTTTGCAATATGAAGGTAAATGGGCAATTGTTCTGGGACTGACTTCAAATAAAGGGGCCAATGATTTTGAATTCAAAAAGATGGCCCGTGAAGATACAAGGCATGGTGTTGATGAATTTCTCTATGAGAAAGTATTGAAGACAGCTTCAAATTGGGGCACATTCGAAAACCTGATGTTTGTTGTTGGCGCTACACAGGATGATGAGTTTGCTGATATAAGAAAATTAACTCCTCATCATTTTTATCTTGTTCCGGGTGTAGGTGCGCAAGGTGGCAGTTTAAAAGAAATTTCAAAAAAAGCAATGATAAGGGATTGCGGGTTGTTGGTGAATGCAAGTCGTGCCATTATTTATGCGAGTGAAAAAGAAGATTTTGCAGAAGAAGCAAGGGCAATCGCTCAGCAGTATCAGCAAGAGATGAAGGAGTATTTACCTGAAAAAAACATCTTTCAGTTAGGATGTGTTTATGAAACATTTAATACATCTGGTGGTTTGATCGCAATAATGGACTTTACAGAAGAAACATCCCCCAGGATCGGGACAATTTTGGAAAGTATGTCAGGCCATAAATGGAAGATCATTGGAATTGATATGCCAAAACCTATTGGAGCGACAAATTTTAAATTTAAACCTCGTTACAGCGATTTTATCTTTGGTTGTCTATTACAACCAATAAATCATTCAGAAGTTCTTAAAGAAAATGAAACGCTTCAAATACTATAGTTGATCTTTTACTTAAAAATATATTTCCCTTTCCCTGCCCACCAAGGATAATATTTCATGATCAATCTCCCTGTAATAACGGCGCTATCTGTTCTTACAAAATTTTCCACTTCTGCTGAATCGGTACAGTTCATAATAAAAATCCCGCGAAGATCATCTTCAATACCAATAGGGCCGGCCATTATTAATTTTCCTTCTTTAGCAAGACGATTGATATTTGCCATGTGTGCAGCTTGAATTTTTTCTGCGCTGATGATATCCTGGTTTCGATTTGGTCCTTTTTTTAATAGCACCAACCAGTAACGTTTCATTTCACCTGCAAAAACTGAAGTGTCTTTATTTAAATCATATTTTTCAGGCGGTGTTGTTGAAACTTCTGTTTTCTGATGATCATTGCTGCATGCTGCTGCGATGGAGCAGATAAATAAAAAGAACAATAAGATCTTCATGTAAATATTTTTCTCAAGATAATTTTTTCACACAAAGGCGCAAAGAAATTGCACCCTGAGATGCAAGCGGGTTGACTCTGAAATTTTTGCGGCTTTTGTATTTAATCTTTATGTCTTTGCAAGAAAATAAAAAGCTGAATAGAATTGCTGCAGTACAAGAGTGCGACGCAAGAGAAGCCTAATAGTAAAGAGAAAGTTGGGAGCATACTCATACTTCAATCCCTTAACTTTGTGCCGCCTAATTTAAACCTGAAATCTAAAATCGTAAATCTAAAATCGAATGGCTGCCCGTACTGATGTTTTTCAAAGCCCGGATTATTATTTGCTAGATGAATTGCTGACTGAAGAACAAAAATTAATTCGTGAGTCGGTAAGAAATTATGTGAAGAAAGAAATTTCTCCCATCATTGAAGATTATGCACAGCGGGGAGAGTTTCCGCAACAGATCGTAAAACAGTTAGGTGATCTTGGTTGCTTCGGTCCAACAGTGCCGGTTGAATATGGCGGCGGCGGATTAGATTATATTTCTTACGGATTAATGATGCAGGAACTTGAACGTGGTGATAGTGGTGTTCGTTCTACTGCATCGGTTCAGGGATCGTTAGTGATGTTTCCCATTTATGCTTATGGAAGTGAAGCGCAACGAAAAAAGTTTTTACCAAAGCTGGCAAGCGGTGAATGGCTTGGTTGTTTTGGATTGACAGAGCCAAATCACGGGAGTGATCCTTCGAGCATGCTCACAAATTTTAAAGATGCAGGCGGTCATGTAATATTAAATGGTGCAAAGATGTGGATCAGCAATGCACCGTTTTCGCAAGTAGCAGTTGTATGGGCAAAAAATGAAGCAGGTGATATACAAGGATTGATCGTTGAAAGAGGAATGGAAGGGTTCACAACACCAACAACGCATGGCAAATGGAGTTTGCGTGCATCATCAACTGGTGAACTGGTTTTTGATAATGTAAAAGTGCCAAGAGAAAATATTTTTCCAAATGTAAAAGGACTGAAGGGTCCGCTCGGTTGTTTGACAAAAGCCCGTTATGGTATCGCCTGGGGAACTATTGGCGCTGCAATGGATTGTTATGATACGGCACTGCGTTATTCAAAAGAAAGGGAACAGTTTGGAAAACCGATCGGCGGATTTCAATTGCAGCAAAAGAAACTGGCAGAGATGATCACTGAAATTACAAAAGCACAATTGCTGAATTGGAGATTGGGTGTATTGATGAGTGAAGACCGTGCAACACCTCAGCAAGTGAGCATGGCAAAAAGAAATGCATGTGAAGTGGCAACGAATATTTGTCGTGATGCAAGACAGATGCTTGGTGGCATGGGTATCACCGGCGAATATCCAGTAATGCGCCACATGATGAATTTGGAAAGTGTGATCACTTACGAAGGCACACATGATATTCATTTGCTGATAACCGGAATGGATGTTACGGGGTTGAATGCGTTTAAATGATGTGCCAATGAGACGATGTGCAAATTTTTAAATGGAGTAACAATTATTGGCGCATCGGCATATTGGCAAATTTGCACATTTTAAAAAATGAAAATCTTCCTTATAGGCTTTATGGGCTCCGGTAAAAGTTTCTGGGGCAGAAAACTGAGTGAAAAGCTCAGGCTTCCTTTTTTTGATCTTGATGAACAGATCGAATCAAGTGAAGGGAAAAGGATCACCCAGATATTTGCTGAGGAAGGAGAGGAGTATTTTCGTTTACTCGAAAAAGACACACTTCATATCATTGCTGAAAGTCATGATTCATTTATAATGGCTACTGGCGGTGGCACTCCCTGTTATTTTAATAATATTGAATTCATGAATAAAGCAGGGACAGCGGTTTGGATAAATACTCCAATTGACCTTCTTCATGAAAGATTACTAAAAGATAAAGCTGATCGTCCACTGATCAAAAATTTAGATGATGCGCAGCTAAGAAGTTTTATCATCAAAAAATTTTCTGATAGGAAGATATATTATGAGCAGGCCGAGATGGTAGTGGAGGAAGATGAAAAAAGTCTTGAGAAGATCGTAGAAAAATTATTTCATGCATAAAAAATTTGTAACAGCGGGTGCATTGTTTGGTGCTATTGCGGTGGCGCTGGGGGCTTTTGGCGCACATGGGTTAAAAAAAGTAGTTCCTGCCGAAACGGTGCAAACATTTCAAACTGGTGTTCAATATCAAATGTATCATGCCCTCGCCTTATTGCTAGCTGGATTGCTGTATGAAAAATGCTATCAAAAATTTGTAAGGATAGCGGGAATATTATTTATAATCGGGATAATTCTTTTTTCGGGATCATTGTATTTGCTTACTGCAGGCAAGGCTGCGGAAATTACTTCTCTTGATAAAGCAGGTATCATAACACCATTTGGCGGTGTTGCTTTTATAGCTGGCTGGTTATTTTTATTTCTTGCAGCAATGAAAAAAAGTGAAAGATCATAATGGCAGTTCAAGTTTTGTTTCGGTGCCGTTATTATTAGCGATAGTATAGTTTCCTCCAATTCCTTTCATTCGTTTTTCAATATTTTTAAGCCCGTTTCCAAACCGACGAATTTTTTCCTGCTCAATTCCCACACCGTTGTCTGCAATTTTTATTTTAAGTTTATGATTTGCCTCGATATCAATATTTAACCGGCTGGCTTTTGAATGCTTCAATACATTATTCAATGATTCCTTTACACATAAAAAAACATTTCTTCTTTTGTCACCGCTTATTTCATGAAAAGGAATTGTATCTGGCATTTTCACTTTACATTCTATTGGCGTACCGTCAAAAAACTCATAAGTGTAAGCCCTGATATAAGAAATGAGACTATCCAGGGTATCATTGCTGCTGTTCATACTCCAAACGATCGCATTCATTTTATTCAGCACTTCGTTGGCGGAGTTAGATATTTTTTCAATTTCAACCGGAACATTTTCTTTCATTTTATTCTTAGCGATCTCACTCATCAGGCGGATAGTTGTCATGCCCGAACCCAATTCGTCATGAATGTCCGCTGATATTCTTTCTCTTTCTTCCTGGTGAGCCTGCATTACTGCTACTTGTTTTTCCAGTTCCTTTCTTTCATTCTCCATTTTCAATCTTTCCCGTTCAGTTGTTTGTTCTATCAGCTGTGTTCTGTTTTTATAAGTAAGACCCATCAGAAAAAAAATGAGTTCGATCAAAAGACCAACCTCATAAAGTATCAATGAACTACTGAGTATGCCTGGTAAATGTAATTTACGACCTCCTAGTATTGACAGTAGTGACAAAAGCGAAAAGACTAAATAAAGAAGGTTGCCCCAAAACAAATAGCGTAAGAGTTTATGTCGCCAGTTTTTTACCGCATAAACCAGGAACACGACGATCAATACTACCAGTATATTTTTTGTAATGATATTTTCCAGGAAATTTTCCCAGTAATAATCAATGGAACTATAATGGACGTATGAGTAAAGCAGGATGACCGCCGTTAAAAAAATGATACCACCGATATAAAGCTTGTGAAGAAATGGGAAATCTTTTTTTGTTTCCAGGAACCGTATCATAAAGGCCATAAAAAAACAAATGCCAAGGATCTGAAGTACAAAGTCCATGTATGATTCAAAGAAAAAATTACTTTCAGTGGAGCGATTGTAATAAAATTGTTTAGTGAAAAGCATGAGCCCAAGAAAAAAAGCATAGGCAGCATAATAGAGAAATTCCCTGTTTCGTCCCTGTAAAAAGTTAGCAAGCGAAAAAAGTATCATCATTAACAGCAAGCCACAAAATACATAGGTAAAAAGCCTGACATTGGCATTTTCCATTTGCAATTTTGTGTCAAAGGTTTCTAAATAATTTCGCCTGAATATATTGGGATAAAATGAACTTGTATATGTTCTTAATGGATAGCATTCAGCAAGGAGGGTAACTGTATCATGCGGTAAAACGATGAATAATCTATATGAGATACTATCCCGGGCGACAGGAGCGATCACAGGCAAAGCAGTGGCTTTATTTTTTTCTATTTTATATAGAATAACGTTTTCAAAAAATAGATCAGGAAAAAAATAAAGGCTGTCTGGGGTATCTGCGTTGTTTGCTACTGAAAAACGGGCAAGTAGTTTTTTTGAAGCATTTGGAGCTTCTACATGTGTAATTTTTAAAGGATTTCGGGACAAAATATTTGCATTGTAGTCAGCTTCAACACTAAAATTTCTTGGAACAAAACCTGCGGGAATTCTTTTTAAGAAATATTTTTCAGAATTCCTGTTGAGAATTATTAAAGTATCTGGGTATTGGCAAAAAGCGGTGTTGGCGGCAATTAAAAAAACAAAAACAAAGAGACAGGTCTTTGATAAATTTTTGATTTTGGCAGCTCGGTTTTGGTGAGATTTCATTCTGTTTCCAGATACAGATCAAATATAATCAATGCCCTTTTCAGATGCCAGTTTTTTTCATTTTGCTTTCAGGTTATAAAGACCGTGATTTTACAATAAAATTGTGGAGATGTTGAAAACATGAACTACCCAATGTAGAGGGCTTCTTGTTATCTTTGTTTTATATGGCCAATAAGCTGAAAGGCAATTCCACTAAAAATCCTGTGGAGAAACCGGGAAAAACCAAGTCTGGAAAACTGACACCCGAGAAAGAAGAAAAAATAAACCTGAAAGAACTTGCCAGGGATGAAAGGACCTGGAAGATCGTCGGGTTCGTATTTCTTTTCTTTTCTTTCTTCCTGCTCATCTCATTCATTTCTTATTTTTTTACATGGGAAAATGATCAAAGTGAAATAAGGAAAGGCATTTCTTTATTTGCTCAGAATGCAAATATTCATAACCTGCTGGGAGTATTAGGGGCATTCATTTCTCACTTTTTTATCTATAAGGGATTTGGTGTCGCTTCATTACTTATTTGTACTTTCTTTTTTGTAGTTGGCGTCAATTTACTTTTTAGAAAAAAAGTATGGTCTGTTTGGAAAAACCTGCGTTACGTAACCATTGGTATGCTGGTGTTGTCGGTTTGCCTCGCATTTGTATTTAGCAATAGCCAGTTTTCGTTTGGCGGCTCAGTTGGCAAAATGATTGTTGACTGGCTGGATAAATTGCTTGGAACAGTTGGCACTGCAGCTTTATTGCTTGTCGTTGCCGTATCGTATATAATCTGGCAATTCAACCCCGTATTCAATATGCCGCAACGAAAAAAATTGGTTGAAGAAATAAAACCAGAAGTTGAGGCAGTGGAAGAAAAAATCGTTCCTGTTATTGGTAAAACTATAAATGAAGCATATGCTGAAAATGGAAATGCTTTAAAGAAAAATGGAGAATCAATTGTGCTTTCACCTGTAAATACAGAAGGTAATCAGCCTGAATTTAAGTTAATAGAGAAAGATGAAACTGTTGAGCCTCCTATTGAAATAGTAAAGGAAAAGCCATTACCTATTCCACCAATACAAACCAATTTACCAAAAGAAGAAATAAAACCAGCAAGAAAAACTGCAAAAGAAAACAGTGAAGCAGATATTGCTCTTGAAATAAAGGAATTTCCGAATGAACGGATCGAGGAGGAAGAAAAAGAAAAAGAAGGAGTAGAAAAAGGGTATGAAAGCCTTCCGCCCTATGAACCCACACTCGATCTAAGAGATTATAGGTATCCTACATTAGATCTTTTAGAAACCCATGGCAGTGAAAAAATTGTTCAGGATGCAAATGAATTGGAAAATAACAAGAACCAGATCATTGCCACTCTGCGTAACTATGATATCGAGATCCAAAAGATAATGGCGACAGTTGGTCCTACGGTTACCTTGTATGAAATAGTTCCTGCAGCAGGTATTCGTATTTCAAGAATAAAAAATTTGGAAGATGATATCGCATTAAGTCTTGCAGCACTGGGTATCCGTATCATTGCACCGATCCCGGGTAAAGGAACTATCGGTATTGAAGTGCCGAATGTGAGAAAGAGTATCGTGAGCATGAAAACTTTATTAGGCTCCGATAAATTCCAGCATAATAATTATAGTTTACCGATAGCATTGGGTAAAAAAATTGACAATGATAATTTCATTGTTGACCTTACAAGTATGCCGCACTTGCTGATGGCTGGCGCAACTGGCCAGGGGAAATCAGTGGGAGTAAATGCTATCCTTGTCTCTTTATTGTATAAAAAACATCCATCACAATTAAAGTTTGTATTGATCGATCCGAAAAAGGTTGAGTTGAGTCTTTACCGTGTTATTGAAAACCATTTTCTCGCAAAACTCCCGGGAGAAGAAGAAGCGATCATCACTGATACAAAAAAGGTAGTGCATACATTGAATGCACTTTGTATTGAAATGGACAATCGGTATGACCTGTTGAAAGAGGCCGGCGCAAGAAACATTAAAGAGTATAATGAGAAATTTGTAAAAAGAAGATTGAATCCATTAAAAGGACATCAGTTCCTTCCTTTTATTGTATTGGTTATTGATGAATTTGCAGACTTGATCATGACGGCGGGCAAAGAAATAGAAATGCCAATCGCAAGGCTGGCTCAGTTGGCCCGTGCGGTTGGAATTCATTTGATCATTGCAACGCAACGTCCTTCTGTAAATATTATCACAGGTACTATTAAAGCAAACTTTCCTTCCCGAATCGCATTTAAAGTTTCATCAAAAATTGACTCAAGGACGATCCTTGATACTGGGGGCGCCGAACAATTAATTGGAAAAGGAGATATGCTCGTTTCGCATCATGGAGAGGTTACAAGATTGCAATGCGCTTTTGTTGATACTCCTGAAGTCGATAAAGTCGTAAGTCATATTGAAAAACAAAGAGGCTATCCCCAGGCATTTCTTTTGCCAGAATATGTTGATGAAAAAGAGCTGGAGTCAAAAGATTTTGATGTAAATGATAAAGACGCACTTTTTGAAGATGCTGCTCGTCTCATTGTCCAAAACCAGGTTGGTTCTACGTCGCTTTTGCAAAGAAGGATGAAATTGGGTTATAATCGTGCCGGCAGGTTAATGGATCAATTAGAGGCCGCTGGAGTGGTAGGGCCTAACCAGGGAAGCAAGGCTCGTGATGTATTGATCAAGACCGAGGCCGACCTGAATCAGCATCTTGGCAATTTAATTTAAGCTGTTAAAAAATCCTTGCAAGCAACCCCATGATCTTTGTGGGCATCCTCTAAGATGTAATTGGCCTATATTTGCGGCCAACCTTAATCGGCATAATATTAGATAAATGAGGCATTATGAAAAGATTTTATACACTATTGGTTTTATTAATCGGAGTTATCACAATTAAAACGAATGCACAGGCTTCGAATGATCCTGATGCAAAAAAAGTTCTTGATGGTGTAAGTGCTAAGTTCAAAACTTATAAAACCGTTAAGTCAACTTTTACTTTTAAAACGGAAAACGCAGCGGGTAAAGCCCTTTCATCTAAAAATGGTACTGTTTGGATCAAAGGCAATAAATACAAAGTGACCATTGTGGGGCAGGAAATATTTTGTGATGGACTGAATGTGTGGAATTATGATAAATCATCGAACGAAGTGACCATTACAAAATTTGATAATAACAGCAGCGGGTTGACACCACAGAAGATGTTCACAAACTTTTATGATAAAGATTTTTTGTATAAACTGAATGGCGAAAAAAAGCAGGGTTCAAAAACCCTCCAGGAAATTGAATTGACACCTACTGATAAGACCAAAACTTATCATAAAGTGTATTTATATATTGATAAAGCGAATAAAACGATCAATACAACTAAAGTGATAGAAAAAGATCAGACCAAGCATTCTATTATCGTAAATTCATTTACTCCCAATGGAGCAATAGATGATAAGCAGTTTGTTTTTGATGCAAAAAAATATCCGGGTGTTGAGATCGTAGATAATCGCTGATCATTTGCAAGTCTGAAAGCAGTGGTCTATTTTCCCCAACGAAAAGTTTTGATATCAAATCCTGCAAGATCTAATACACGATCAACCACCGTAGCAGCAACTTCATCAATTGTTTTCGGTAAGCTATAAAAAGAAGGCGTTGCAGGGCAAATAATTCCGCCTGCGAGTGTAATAGTCTCCATATTCCGGATATGAATTAAACTATAAGGCGTATCACGAACAACGCATATTAATTTTCTTCTTTCTTTTAAAACAACATCCGCTGCCCTTGTTATCAGGTCATTTGAAATACCAGCAGCTATACGACCCAGTGTTCCCATTGAGCAAGGCACAATGATCATCGTATTGAATTTACCAGAGCCAGATGCGAATGGCGCAGTAAAATCTGTAGTTGAATAATTTTTTACAGGTAAATTTTTATATTCATCATTTCCTGTTTCTGTTTCCCAAACTTGTTTTGCGTTTTCAGTCATCACCATTGCCAGATCATCACATTGATCTTTCATGGCAAGTATTTTTCCCAATAATAACCTTGCATAAATAGATCCGCTGGCACCAGTAATAGCAACAACAACTTTGTTCATTGTTTCAAAATATGGTTATTAATCCACGCAAACGTTGCCGGAAATGAATTAATTCTACAAACCTTTTTTGTACAATTGACGAAGGTCAATATTTCACGTTTCAACTCCAAATAAGAAAAAATTCATCTTTGAAACTTGCAATATTAATTTTTTATTACCGAGTTTAGCAATGAATTTTCATAGGATAAGGTTTAATGGTTAATGGTTTTTGATTAGGGGCCCCCGATTTCCATCGGGGGTTCTACATTTAAATAGGTTTTGTAGTCAAATAAAAATGTCTCGCCCAAGGCAAGACATTTTAAATATAGAAAC
>DASYQG010000488.1:0-2250 GCA_036005825.1 Chitinophagaceae bacterium
TTTGCAAGCTACTTATACCGATGCTTCCATATTGGCTATTCGTCGTCTTGAACTTCACGGAAGACTTGATGGCGATATGCATAGTTTAAGCTGGTTGATAGATGCGGATGAACATGTAATGAAGCAGGTGATCGAAGTATCAAACAATGGCATAAACTATACACCACTTGACCAACCAAATAATGTTTTACGTAATTATAGCTACCGTCCTCTTGACACCCGTCCTTTACTTTATCGCATGCATGTCACTTTTGATAATTTAAAAGAGTATTACTCAAATGTTATTGCTATTCGCCAAGGCAAGGCAATGAAACCGCAATTGGTTGGAAATACCATTTCCGGTAACAATGTCACTGTTAATAGCCCGGCCAATTATTACTATCAGATCATCGATCAAAGTGGAAGAATGCTTTCTAAAGGAGCTGTGGAAAAAGGATATAGCAGCATTGGCTTAGGAAGCATAAATACCGGCATTTACATCATTCGATTTACAGATGGAGAACAGCAATGGAGTGAAAAATTCATTAAAAGGTAACCCGTTCACAAAACAATAATCCGTACCCTTTTGAGGTCTCGAGGTTTTTCTCTAATTTAGAAAAACCTCTTTTTATATGCGTTGGAGAAAATTCAATGGAGAACCAATAGATATCCCTATCCATGAAGCCGTGGAGAATGCCATAAAACGGGAAACCGCCAATGGCTACCGTCTCAAAGTATGTATCGGCACCGATTCACAAGTAAAGGGAAAGGAAACTGAATTTGCAACTGTAATTGTTTTTCTACGGGAAGGGCATGGCGGTTTTATGTTCATTCACAATGAAAAAACAAAACAGCAATTCACCATCAAGGAAAGAATGCTACTTGAAGTAGCTAAGAGCATTGAGATCGCTTATGAACTCTGTAATCTCTTTACAGTATATGATGTAGATATGGAAGTACATGCTGATATTAATACAAATCCTCATTTCAAAAGTAATGACGCCCTTAAAGAAGCGATGGGTTATATCCTCGGAATGGGTTTTGCTTTTAAGGCAAAACCTGAAGCTTTTGCAAGCAGCAGCTGTGCAAATAAAGTGGTGAACTGATGGATCGGTTAGATTTAATTTCCTTTTACAACAACATCTTTTGTAACAGTAGCATTTGCAGTAAGAGCTGGAACTCTTTTGTCAGGAGATAAATATTTCGAAGACACATTATAGTTCAAACTTCTTTTCTTTGAATCTTCATGGGCGAAAGAAAAAGCAAGTATGACCAAAACAAATAAAAGACCCGCAATATTTTTTTCAGATAAGATTTTCCTCATAATACAACGGCTAAATCCTGTGCAAGATAACAGTTAATTTCCTCAATTCATATAGGTAAAAGCCCTTTTTTACAAACAGTTTAAACATTTATGTTAAGAAGTTCTATGTAATCAAGAATCTCTTTTCTACCATCTCCTTTTGTAGCGGAGCTAACAAAATAAACAGGCAACTCGGTCCATGTTCGTGACAATGCTTTCATAAAATCATTCACATTTCTTACTGTAGCACCCGGTTTATTTTTATCTGATTTGGTGAAAACAATTGAGAATGGGATCTGCCACTCCCCGAGTTTATTTATAAAATCAATGTCCTTTTTTTGCGGTTCATGCCGGCTGTCAACTAATAGAAAAAGATTTGCAAGGTTCTCTCTTTGCCGAATATAATCATTGATCATTTTCTCCCATCCTTTTCTTTGTTTTTGAGAAACTACAGCAAACCCATATCCGGGAAGATCAACCAGGTACCATTTGGAATTTTTGCTGGAAATAATTTCAAAATGATTGATCATTTGTGTTTTGCCAGGGTTTGCAGAAACCTTTGCCAGTTCTCTTTTATTACAAAGCATATTGATCAAAGAAGATTTACCCACATTGCTACGGCCTAGAAATGCATACTCCGGTTTATCGGGTTTTGGGCATTTATCAACCGATGGGCTGCTGATAATATATTTTGCGTCTTTAATCTCCATTGAAGGTGCAAGATAAGGGAGAGTTTGCTTTGCGAGTCAGATATACAAAGTTGTAAATTTAGGTGTAACAATAATTATGAAATCAGCTGCACTGATAATATTACCAGCCTTTTTCTTCTTTTATTCATTCAACACGAACAAGTATTTAGATAAAATAGATAACAGTATTTTATTTATTATACCAGATGTTAAAATCAAGGTAGATAGCTTTCCAGTTTGGGTTAAAAATTTGTATGAAATAAATAACGATGAATTTCT
>DASYQG010000489.1:0-4547 GCA_036005825.1 Chitinophagaceae bacterium
CCTGCGATCATCAAATCAAAACTCATGATAAACCCCATAGACAATGATGCTATATCAATGGAAGTGATAATAAATGCCCCAATAGAAAAGGTATGGAAAGCATGGACCGACCCTAAATGGATTCTAAAATGGTTCGGATCAGATCCCAATGGCCAAGGTATAAAAGCAAAAATGGATGTGCATGATGGTGGAAAATATGAAATAACTTTTAAAGATTCAGATGGTACTGAACACACCTGTATGGGTCTATATGTTGAAGTAAAGGAATTACGCAGTTTATCCTTTACATGGGAATGGAAAAATGAACCAGGTGTCGAATCGTTTGTTTCTGTTGTATTAAAACCCGGAAACAATAATACCATAATGGAATTTCAGCATAGTAAACTTGGAACTGCATCCCGACATGATTATTTAAACGGATGGAATGCTACCTTCTTAAAACTAAACAGGATAAATTTTTAAACTAAGCAACAAAGCATTCCGCTGTTGTCTGTGGTCAATTAAAAAACTGTTTCATGTTTATGACTTCTCACCAACAACTCGACCTTAAGGCACTTCGGTTTTGGTGATTGATGAACTATACTCGCTCGACGACCTGTGTTTGAGCAATGATAACATTACAGAGAAGTCGGGCTGAATGGATAAATCTCAATAGAAAGAATTTAACTTTACCCTCAGTTTTTCAATCGTCATCATGAGATCATTGCTTTTGATCATAACCTTTTTAATTGCACATTTATTTTTATCTTGTAAAGACAAAATAGAAGTTCAAAAAACAGATATAATGCAAGAGGAACTTGAAAATGATGTCCCTGAGCCACCTCCGCCCTCTTTTTCCTGTTTAAACTCAATTACACTTCAAGAATGGTTCTTCAAATTATGCGAGACAGAAAAGGCAGAGAACTCTATTATTGCTTATAACTTTGCTCTTTTTGAAACAGACAAGTGTTATGCAATATGTTTAAATTCAAATGATCCTGCGTATTATCCATTATCTAAAAGTGAATATAAAAATCTAAGCTGGAAACAAGTATTGAATAAGATAAGATCGCAATTAAAAGAATTTGCCCTGGCAGAAAAATTCAGGAATTCTTCTTTGGCAAAAGCAAAAGCAATAACTATTCAGTTTGATGATGGCGATGTGATAAGTCTAAAATAGGCATTTTTGAAAGGCAACCAGCTGTATGGATCCATTTGAAAGAATTTTTCGGCAGAATCTCACTTTTCATTTTTATCACTTTATTTCTTTTACAAATGGGTTATATTAAATGATCCGCCTGTTGCGGACGATCTCTTCCGCCTGGCAAACACAACTAGCTTATTTTTGTCATTATGCCCACAACAAAAACATCCACTAATAGTATTTTATCAAAATTAAAGATCAAGTCGCTTAATGAAATGCAGCTGGCGTCTATTGATGCCATTGATAAAAACAATGAAGTACTGCTATTATCAGCTACCGGGTCTGGCAAAACATTGGCCTACCTGTTACCGGTGATCAAATTATTAAAGCCGAAGAATACAAACACACAAGCTATTATTATTGTACCATCCCGTGAACTGGCGTTGCAGATAGAATCTGTATTTAAAAGTATGGGCACTGATTTTAAAGTGACCTGTTGTTACGGCGGCCACTTAAGAGAAACAGAAGAAAATAACCTGAAGCAGCCTCCGGTATTACTGATAGGTACACCCGGAAGATTAGCAGATCACATCAGAAGGGGAAATATCACTACAGATACAATAGAAACATTGGTGCTGGATGAATTCGACAAATCATTAGAACTGGGTTTCCAGGATGAAATGTCTTTTATAGTCGGTTCTTTAAGATCATTGACAAAAAAAATATTGACCTCAGCTACTAAAGTACTGGAGATCCCTGCCTTTATCGGTATCAACAACCTTGTTACACTGGATTTTCAGCATGATAAAGAGGCGGATACAGGACTTACAATTAAAACCTTACTGAGTGATGGAAAAGATAAACTGGAAACACTTTTCCGGTTGATCTGTATGCTGGGCAACCGGTCCACAATAGTTTTCTGTAATCACCGCGAATCAGTAGAAAGAACCAGCAAATGGCTGAAAGAAAAAGATATTATCAACGTATTTTATCATGGAGCCATGGAACAACAGGAAAGAGATGCCGCTTTATGTAAATTCAGGAATGGAACGTCCAATGTATTGGTAACAACTGATCTTGCATCAAGAGGACTTGATATTGCCAATATCCGTTACATCATTCATTACCATTTGCCAGGCAGCGAAGATATTTTTACACA
The DNA here is from genome assembly GCA_036005825.1 of Chitinophagaceae bacterium. Taxonomy (GTDB): domain Bacteria; phylum Bacteroidota; class Bacteroidia; order Chitinophagales; family Chitinophagaceae; genus VBAS01. The sequence continues at coordinate 2,283 of DASYQG010000489.1, forward strand.
CCGCAATGGAAGAACTGCCCGCATGGATGCAAGTGGCACGGCCATTCTTATTTTATCACCTGAAGAAGAATTGCCGGAATATATTGATACAGGAGCGGAAAAGATAGAACTGCCCGAAACCATTACCCTACCGGAAAAACCACAGTGGTCAACTTTGTTTATTGCTGCCGGTAAAAAAGATAAAGTGAATAAAATTGATATCGTTGGATTTCTATCCAACAAAGGCCAGTTAAAAAAAGAGGATATTGGTTTGATCGAAGCAAAAGACTTTTTTTCTTTTGTAGCAGTAAAGAAAATAAAGGTCAGTCATACACTGCAGTTGATCAAAGACCAGAAAATAAAAAATAAGAAAGTAAAGATAGCGGTAGCGAAGTAAGGAGGCGCTGTTAGCCATTAGCTATTAGCCTGCATCTATTTCGAAGGAAATTTTCTGGGATCATTTAAATAATCTTTGATAACATCTTCCATTTCTACATCCAAAAGATTGGCTAAGGTTAATAACCACATCAAGACATCTCCCAGTTCTTCTTTTGCATTTTGCTTATCTCCACTGGCTATGGCAGCCGACAGCTCTCCCACTTCTTCATGAAACCATAAAGCAGTATGATAGATGCCTCTTTCATTATCTGTTTTAAAATACCTGTCTCTTACAATTTTCTGCAATGCTGAAATTTCCACAGTTATGAATTTAGAATTATGAGATATGAATTATGAATTGTTTTTTCCTAAAGTTAAAGACGTCGTGGGACTTGCTATTTTCGGGTCAAAAACTTTCAACTTTTAACTTTCAGCTATTCTCCGGCTTCCGCTGTATAATTCATATTCCAGCAGGCGGCAATCAATGGTACTGGTATAAAATTCTATCCGACGTTTGGCTTTCAATCCTATTTTTTTTGCAAGTTCAAGATTACCTGTAAATACATAACCAAAATATCCACCGCATTTTTGTTTCATGAAATCCCCAATACGACTATAAGTTCCTTCCAGCTTATTAACGTCACCCAGCCGTTCACCATATTCCGGATTTACATAAAAAATACCAGGAACATATGGTGGTATTTCTGTATCGGCAAAATCACAAACAGCAAAATCGATGAGACTGGCAACACCTGCTGCAATTGCATTCTTTTTTGCATTTTCAATTGCCCTGACACTGTAATCTGTTGCGATGATCCGAAGACCGGGTACATCAATAATTTGTTTTTCAAGTAAAGCATCTTCCTGCAAATAAACCGATTCATCATAATCCTGCAAATGCATAAATGCATAATTGGTTCTGAATAACCCCGGTCGCCTGTTAGTGGCGATCATTGCCGCTTCAATAGCAACAGTACCCGAACCACACATAGGATTTACAAATGGCGACCGCCTATCCCACTGCGTAGCATAAATAGTTGCTGCCGCCAATGCCTCCAGCATTGGCGCCTGGCCCGGTATTTTCCTGTAACCATGCCTGCCTAAAGAATCGCCGGAAGTATCAATAAAAATTTCAGCATTTTCATTTTTCCAAAACAGGTTGATGACAGCACCTGTAAGTGCCGAACCTGTTGATGGTCGTGTACCTCTTTTTTCACGTAGCCTGTCCACTATCGCATCTTTTACCCGCAGGTTTGCAAACATGCTGTTATTGATCGTTGGATTATTTACATTGCTGGTGATGGAAAAATAACCCGGATCAGGTAAAATATTTTCCCATGGATAATTGATAAGATCATTATAAATGTCATCAGCATTTTCTGCTTCAAATTTTTTCAGGCTATAAAGTACCTGGCTGGCACAACGAAGATTCAGGTTTAATTTTATACAATCGTTAATGGTACCGTAGATGCGAACGCCTGTTACAAATGTTTCTTCGGTTATAAATCCAAGATCTGCTACCTCCTTTTCCAGATAAGTTGCAAGCCGTTTGGGACAAGTAATAATAATAACTGCTTTGTCAGTAAATAAATTCATGCAGGTGCTAAAGATAAAATCTTCCTGAATGATACTGGAAATAATACTTTTCTTTTAGTGCAAATTTCTTTTTCAAGAACAGTAAATTGCACCAATAACCCAATCTATTTCAGAAAATGAATTTAACTGCTCAAATAGCAAAACATTTTAAAGATGTTCATTTTGGAGGAAACTGGACCTCAGTAGATCTTAAACAGACGCTGGCTGATGTTACATGGCAACAAGCAACCACAAAAGTTTATTCATTTAATACTATTGCGGCCCTTGTCTATCATATAAATTATTATGTTAGTGTGGTCACGAAAGTTTTAA
>DASYQG010000490.1:0-4269 GCA_036005825.1 Chitinophagaceae bacterium
TCATGGGATGATTTTGTAAAGGAAGGGCAAACCTGCTGGAGCGGTGTTAGGAATTATGCAGCCCGACTTCATTTACGCAACATGAAAAAAGGTGACGAGGTATTTTTTTATCACAGCAATGAAGGAACCGATATTGTTGGCATTGCCAAAGTGATAAAAGAAGCTTACCAGGATCCCACTACAGATGATGACCGCTGGTCTGCAGTCGATCTGAAACCAGTAAGAAAATTAAAAAAGCCGGTGACGCTTGAAACAATAAAAAAAGATAAGCGACTTGCAAATATGGCGCTGGTTCGAATTGGCAGACTTTCTTCTCAACCAGTTACCGATAAGGAATGGGAAGTAGTGTTGGAGCTTGCTGGTGAAAAGTAATTAGAAATAACCCTCAAACATCTTCATTCATTCGGCAATATTTAAGATATTAGGAGACAAATCTTACTCAATTGTCATCTAACACGGAATTAAAAAGGACACTTTCATCTACCATGCTCTGGGGGCTGGGAGTTGGCTATGTTATCTCAGGCATGTATTTCGGCTGGAATCTTGGGCTTGAAAAAGGCGGAACTCTTGGTCTTGCTATTGCTACCGTCTTCATTATTGTAATGTATGTCACTTTTACTTTTAGTTATACTGAGCTGGCATGTGCAATTCCTAAAGCGGGCGGAGCATTTAATTATGCTGACCGTGCATTAGGACGTGATCTTGGTTTTATTGCAGGAATGGCGCAAAATATTGAATTCATATTTGCGCCTCCGGCGATTGCTTTTGCTATCGGCGCATATTTCAATCTGTTTTTTCCTCATTTGCCAATATTAGTAATTGCAATTTTTGCTTACCTGCTTTTTACTGGTTTAAATATTTATGGAGTAAAAGCTGCTGCAACTTTTGAATTGACAATTACAATTCTTGCAGTAGCCGAATTACTATTGTTCAGTGGCATCACATTACCACATCTTGAAATAAAAAATTTACAGCAGAATGCATTCCCTCATGGATGGCAGGGAGTGTTTTCTGCTATTCCTTTTGCGATCTGGTTTTTTCTTGCGATAGAAGGAGTGGCTAATGTAGCCGAAGAAACAATCAATCCACAACGAACTATTTTGATCGGGTTTGGATCGGCTATTGTAACGTTAGTTGTTTTATGTATTCTTACTTTTATCAGTTCCGTTGGGGTTGCAGGCTGGGAAGCGATAGTTTTTAAACCAGACGGCTCAACTTCTGATTCTCCATTGCCATTGGCATTAAGTAAAATTGTAGGAGGGAACAATATACTTTATCATTTACTGATCACCATTGGGCTATTTGGATTGATCGCATCTTTTCATGGAATTATTTTAGCAGCAGGAAGATCCAGTTTTGAATTTGGCAGGGTAAAAATGGCCCCGGTTTTTCTTGGAAAAATACATTCTCGTTTTCAAACACCTGCCAATGCACTTCTGATTAATATGATTATCGGGATTATTGCTTTATTCACAGGCAAAACGGCGGAGATAATTACAATATCTGTTTTTGGAGCGTTAACTTTATATATCGTGTCAATGATAGCATTGTTACAATTAAGAAAAACAGAACCTGGTCTTCAAAGGCCATTTAAAGTGCCTATGTACCCGGTATTTCCGATCATTGCTTTAATAATTGCTGTTGCTTCATTAGTGGCAATGACGATCTATAATTTAAAATTGGCTTTAGTTTATTTTTTATTGATGGGTCTTTGTTTTGTTGCATTTAAAATATTTCGGGAAAAACAACCACGATAAAATTTTTATATGACTACAAAAGAAATTATTCAATATGTAAAACAACATTCTTCGGGAAAGGTGAAGGTCGCTTTTACGGATATTGATGGGATATTAAGAGGAAAATATATTTCAACTGAGAAGTTTCTTTCGCTAGCTGATTCAAGCATGGGTTTTTGCAATGTTATTTTTGGCTGGGATGCTAATGATGCAGCGTATGATAACGGAACTTATACGGGTTGGCACACCGGGTACCCTGATACTCCTGCAAGGATCGATCTTTCAACTTTCAGAAAAATTCCCTGGGAAAACGATGTTCCTTTTTTTCTCGGTGAAATAATTGATGAAAAAGGAAGGCCCGCCTATGTATGTCCCCGACAATTGATAAAGAAAGTTTTAGCTGACGCTAATGAAATGGGATTTAACCCTGTGTTTTCACAGGAATTTGAATGGTTCAATTTTGCAGAAACGCCACAAAGTGCCAATGAGAAACAATTCAGGAATTTAATGCCGCTTACTCCAGGTATGTTTGGTTATTCTATTTTAAGAAGTTCTTTGGAGAATCATTTTTTTACAGAGTTATTTGAACAACTAAAAAAGTTTAATGTGCCTCTTGAAGGGTTACATACTGAAACAGGCCCCGGTACATACGAAGCTGCAATAACATATTCTGATATTACAGAAGCTGCAGACAGAGCGGTTTTATTTAAGACTGCTGTAAAAGAAATTGCATATAAGTTTGGTATCATGGCAACTTTCATGGCAAAGATCAATGAGAACTTACCGGGCTGCGGCGGACATGTGCATCAAAGTTTGTGGGATAAGAAGTCATCTAAGAATCTTTTTTATGATGAAAAAGATAAGATGAAAATGAGCGGTGTAATGAAAAGTTATATAGCGGGACAGTTGTATTGTTTGCCACATATTTTACCAATGTATGCTCCCGTGATCAATAGTTACAAAAGATTAGTAGAAGGTGCGTGGGCACCTACAACACTTACATGGGGGATCGATAACAGGACAGTTGCATTACGTGTACTAAATAACAGCAGCAAATCATGTCGCCTGGAAACAAGAGTGATCGGTTCCGACGCCAATCCTTACTTAGCAATGGCGGCTTCATTGGCATCGGGATTATATGGTATTCGTAAAAAACTAAAACTATCTCAACCCAGTATAACAGGAAATGGGTATAAAGAATTTTCATATGGAGTTTTGCCAAAGACACTTGATGAAGCAACACAAATGATGAAGAAGTCGGCTGTAGCAAAAGAAATTTTTGGAGAAAAATTTACAGAACATTTTGTGCAAACCCGTGAATGGGAGTGGCGGCAACATTTGAAAGCTGTAACCGATTGGGAGTATAAAAGATATTTTGAAATAATCTGATCTATAAGATGACTTTTGATAAAATCTATCAGTACAATTTCCCAACTATTATCCGGTTTGGGATTGGCTCAAGCAGAGAGTTAGGTGATTACCTTATTAAGAATGATTTGCGGAGACCATTGATCGTAACCGATCCCAATGTTTCGCAATTAGGATTCTTCAAGGAGTTAGTTGGTGATATAAAGCAAAAAAATATTTCAGCTGAAGTATTTCATGACATTCATAAGAATCCTGTCAAATCTGATGTGTATAAAGGAACCGATGTTTTTGATAACACGAATAGAGATTCCATTATTGGTATCGGTGGCGGTGCTGCGATTGATGTAGCGAGGGCCATTGTATTGAGAGTAAATCATCGTGAAGATCTTTTTAAATATGACGATCTTATTGGTGGTGATATATATGTTACCAATGATGTTCCGCATTTCATTACGATCCCGACGACTGCGGGTACTGGCAGCGAAGTGGGTCGTAGTGCAATTATAGCTGATGATGAAACACACCAGAAGAAGATTCTTTTTTCGCCAAAACTGCTTGCCAGGATAGTTTTTGCCGATCCAATGTTAACGATGGATCTGCCGCCACATATTACAGCGGCAACAGGTATGGATGCATTGACCCATAATATGGAAGCTTATCTTGCTAAAATGCCTCATCCTTTATGTGAAGGAATTGCATTGGAAGGGATGTCACTCATAAGTCAGTCGTTAGAAAAAGCAGTTAATAAACCTGATGCTGATAGCCGCAGTAAAATGTTAATTGCATCATTGATGGGAGCTGTGGCTTTTCAAAAAGGTTTAGGTGTTGTTCATTCATTGGCGCATCCGCTTTCCTCTTTGCTTGATACACATCATGGATTAGCTAATGCTGTAAATATTCCTTATGGAATGGAATTCAATATTGCCGGTTTCGAACATAAATTTAAAAACATTGCCAGGACATTGAATTTAAAAGACGAAACTGGTAAAGCTGTCGTAAAATATTTATTTGAATTGAATTCGCAGATCAATATTCCGCATCATCTTAAGGATATAGGTGTGAAAAGTGAACATGTTGAAACTTTAGCGGATCTTGCCATTGCCGATTTTGCTCATCCAAATAATCCCAAACCAGTGAGTCGTGAAGATTTCAGAAATTTGTACAG
>DASYQG010000491.1:0-8097 GCA_036005825.1 Chitinophagaceae bacterium
CGGTAAACAGCGTTGCATTGTTTTATTTGTTCAAGAACTCCTTCATCGCAATTGGTAAACTTAGCGGCTTTATCAAAACTTTTGGAAACCGCGCCAAAGAAACTATAGTCTGACATATGGCAAGCATTTAATTAAAAAAATGAGGTTATTTATTTTTTTCCAGTTTAGAAATCTTTCTGTCAAGACGAACAAGATATAATACAAGCCCGGCAAGGATTGTCAGCATCACAGCAATTACCACATATATTTTTCCATTCTCTTTCATTGCATCGGCCATTGTTACCTCCTGTGCATTTGCAAAGAATATAAAAAGTAGTAAAGCGAAAACGGCTATCAATTTTTTCATTGCGACAATTTTTGTTCGTATAAAATTTTCATCCTGATCTTAAGCGTTGCGATCCATACACCGATTAATGTCCATCCTGCAATAGCCGGATAAAATACGAGACGCATTTTTGCAGAAGCACTTCCGGGATCAAGTGCAGGATTTCCTTCGCTACCACCGGGATGCAAGCTATCTAATAATCGTGGAATGATCCAGATGGAAGGAAATAGCATTGCAAATGCAAATATGTTATAAACTGCACTGATCCTTGCTCGTTTATCCATATCCTGGATCGAATCTCTTAATACGAGATAAGCAGCATAAACAAGCAATGCAATAGCAGCCCCGATCAATTTTGGCTCGCGGGCAATGGTATCAAAAGAATTAAAAACAGATTTATTTGAATCGATCCACGTATAGCTCATCCAAATGGCGCCTGTTATATAACCAAGTACGCCAAACAAAATACCTACCCCGGCGTATTGACGGGATGCTATATCATGAACATGTTTATTTGTTCTTAAATACATGATGGCACGAACAAATGAAACAATGAAAAGGATCATCATACCAAACCACATGCATACATGAAAGAAAAGATTACGGATAGTTTCCTGCAATTGCGGGTTTCGCGGTACCTCAATAAGTAATCCCGCAATAAATGTGTAAACGAGAAGAAGAACACCCAGAATTTTCCACCAGGATTTACGCATATAAAAATTTGTGGTTCATCATAGGCAGACTGCGACAAATGCAGTGATCAATTAAAAGTGATTGCAAAAATAAGGGGAAAGGAATAATGAACAGGGAACTATAATCAGGGAATTTTGAATAAAAGATCATCAATCTTTCCATAAAAACGGAAAAAGGATAACCGCAAGCATTACGACAAGAATATCAAGCGCCACAATGAGCAGTAAAGTAGAAAATGCTATCCCGGTTTTATCGCTAAAAACAGTATTTGCAAGCTGCATTAAAAGCATTAACTGAGGGATAATAATAGGGAAACCCAAAATTGCCATTATGGCTGCGTTTTGTTGCGCTTTTGCAGCAATAGCTGAAAGAAAAGTAAAAACAAGACTTAGACTCCAACCACCGAGTAATACTAAGCCAATAAATGGAAGTGCTTTTTGAACCGGGTTGCCCAAAAAAAGAGAAAAAAGAAGAATACTCAGGAAACTCATCAATAACATCAGCACGGAATTAAATATAAGTTTTGCCAAAATAAAATCCCGTGGATTTACGATGGAATAAAAATAGAGCATACGGCCACGGGTTTCCTGTAAAAAACTTTTCGCAACGGCATTTATGCAAATAAATAATTGAATGATCCAAAACAATCCATTCCAAACTTTTGCTTCGGGCTCCCGTATCGTCATATATAAAACAAAAATTGTGGCAATGATATAGAGCAGTATTCCATAGAAACTATACTGCTGTCTTACTTCAAGCAGCAGATCTTTCTTTATAAGAGTATATATATGGCGTGTAGAATTCATTAGAGTTTATAGCAGGTCCTGCATCTTGGTTCATAAACATCTTTTGCCCCGAGCATTACCTGGTCATCGTTTGGGACTTTGCGGTAACTATAGTTTGCGATATTGCCACATTTTACACAGATCGCATGTAGTTTGGTGATATAATCAGCTTTTGACAAAAGATTAGGAATTTGGCCAAATGGGTTTCCCAGATAATCCATGTCAAGTCCTGCAACGATCACCCTGACGCCGCGAAAAGCAAGCTCATCGCAAACATTGGCGATCTCGGGATCGAAAAATTGAGCCTCGTCAACACCAACCACATCAACATCTCCAGCAAGCAGCAAGATCTGTTGGGAATTGCCTACAGGAGTGGATTGTATCGCATTTTCATCATGCGAAACGATCTTTATTTCATCATAGCGAACGTCAATTGCCGGTTTGAATATCTCCGTTTTAAGGTTAGCGATCTTGGCTCTTTTCAACCGACGTATTAGCTCTTCGGTTTTGCCACTAAACATTGACCCGCAGATCACTTCTATCCATCCACGGCGGTCTCCTCTTATGTTAGGTTCAATAAACATCGTTAAAATCTGGTATTATTATAATTGTTGGTAAACTGTTTGTAAATTTAAAGACGGAACAATATTTGTAAGTATCCGTAAAACTTTAAAATCCTTTTATCCGCGGTCAAAAGTAGCATAAACAATGGAAAGAATTCAGACTCTGATTAACCGCCTGCAGGAACAGGTAAAGCAAAATGCAGATGTAGCACAGATGCAACTCACACTTCAATTATTGCAATCCGAATTGAACCAACTTCAAAAAACTTCAGTAAGAACATTAGGAACATCCAAAGTATCGGTGGTATTGCCAACCCCAGTTGCCGTAGCACCTGCTCCGATCAAGAAAAGTGAAACTGAAGAGTGGCAGGAAGTTATTTCAGCGCCTAAAGCAAAAACAAAAAACAACAACCAACTCGATATTCATTTCGACCCGATGAATGAGATCCCGACATTTTCGCAATATAAAATTGGAAAAGAAGTTAATGAAACAGTCGGGCAGCAGGAATCATTTAACGATCGGTTGAAAGAAAACAGGACTGAATTAATGCATTCATTGAAAGAAACACCTATACGCGACCTTCGAAAAGGCATTGGTATAAATGATCGATTTGTTTTTATAAGTGAACTTTTTCGTGGTGACGAACCGATGTATGAGCGCAGCATAAAAACTATTAACAGTTTCAATATTTACCCCGAAGCCGAATACTGGATGAACCGTGAACTAAAGATCAAGCTGGGTTGGGATGACACTAAAGAAATGGTAAAACATTTCTATCAATTGGTTAAAAGACGGTTTGCTTCTATGTAATAAAGGATTTTTTCAGTCGCCCCCTTATTTTGTTTTACAAAGTCAAATGAGTTTTTGCCGCTTAATTCCAGTTCGGTTTTATTATTGATAAACTTTTCCAGTGTAGCTGAAAGCTCTGTGTCTGAGCTAATACAAACTCCTCCACCGGATTCAATCAATCCCATCGCCTCTTTAAATTTTTTATAATTGGGACCAAATAAAACAGGCTTGCCATAAACCGCAGCTTCAAGTGTATTATGAATCCCTTTATTAAATCCGCCTCCAACATAAGTGATAGCTGCGTAATGATAAAGCCTTGAGAGCATTCCGATATTGTCAATGATAAGGCAGGTTGCGAGCTGTGAGCTGCGAGTCGCGAGCTGCGAGTGCAGCACTGCATCCGGGAAAGTTGATCTCAATTGGTCAATATGTTTTTTATGTATTTCGTGCGGTGCGATGATAAATTTCAAATCCGGAAAATTAGCAGAGGCTTCATTAATGATCTTTTCGTCATCCGGCCATGTACTACCTGCAACAAATACTTGTGATCTGCTACAAAATTTTTCTATTTCTTCGATCGGTTTAAAATTTCCAGCAATTTCTGATACACGATCAAACCTTGTATCGCCTGCGACAATAGCATTATTTATATTGATTGACTGTAATAATTGAAAAGATTCTTTATCCTGCACAAAAAAATGGGTGAAACAATTCAGCATTTTACGATGGAGATTGCCATACCATTTAAAGAAAAGTTGATCTTTTCTAAAAATCCCTGACACCAATAACAAAGGGATATTCCTTTGTTTACATTCAATAAGATAGTGATACCAGTAATCATACTTCACAAAAACAACAAGTGATGGGTTGACGATGTCAAAAAATCGTTTTGCATTTGCTTTTGAATCCAATGCCAGATAAAAAACCCAATCAGCGCCTTTGTAATCTTTCCTTATCTCATAACCAGACGGAGAGAAGAAGGTAAGGAGGAATTTGGAATTAGGGTTTTTGGATTTGAGTTTTTCAAGAACAGGCCTCCCTTGTTCAAACTCACCGAGGGATGAGCAATGAAACCATATTATTTTGAAAGTTTGAGACCCAAGCTCTGAGCTCAAACGATCGAAAATATTTTTTCTTCCTTCTATCCACAACTTGGCCTTGTTATTCCATATTGATGCAATACCAATACCCACCCTGTATAAAAACAAAAAGATATTATAGAAGAATATAGCCATGCAATAAAACTTATCCCGTTAGGCCGGAATAACAAATGTAAATGCAAACGGATAAACTACCTTTAATTCATTATTTTTGCGGCCATTAAACCGAATAATCGGCTAATTCAAAACCAATCTAAAATCCGAAATCTGAAATCCAAAATCGCCATGCATCCTATCCAGATGGTCGACCTGAAAAGGCAGTATCATAAAATAAAAGCTGAAGTAGACGAAGCTGTGCTGAATGTAATTGAGAGCACAGCTTTTATTAATGGGAAACCTGTCCAGGAATTTGCAAATAATCTTTGTGCCTATCTTGGCGTTAAACATGTCATTCCCTGCGCCAACGGGACTGATGCACTTCAAATTGCCATGATGGCACTTGATCTGCAACCGGGTGATGAAGTGATCACTCCATCATTTACTTTTATTGCAACTACAGAGGTTATCGCTTTACTTAGACTTACTCCTGTTTTTGTTGATGTGGATCCCAAAACATTTTGCATGGATCCGGCGGCATTAGAAAAAGCAATTACTCCTAAAACAAAAGCGATCGTTCCGGTTCATCTCTATGGGCATTCAGCACCGTTGGATGAAATAATGACTATTGCTAAAAAACATAACCTTATTGTTATCGAAGATAATGCCCAGGCTATTGGAGGTGATTATGTTTCTAAAGGTGAAAAAAAGAAAACGGGCACGATAGGTCATGTTGGAACAACTTCTTTTTTTCCTTCAAAAAATCTTGGAGCTTATGGTGATGCGGGAGCCATTTTCACCAATGATGATGCGTTGGCCGATAAAATGAAAATGGTTGCCAATCACGGTCAGCGTAAAAGATATTATTATGAGATCGTCGGGTGCAATAGCCGGCTTGATACGATCCAGGCTGCTGTGCTAAACATCAAACTTAAACATCTTGATAAGTACATAAAAGCAAGACAAACTGTAGCTGATTTTTATGATAAATCATTTGCCAATAATCCAAAGATCACCACGCCTTACAGGGCACCTTATTGCACCCATGTTTTTCATCAATATACGTTGGTGCTTAATGATGTAAATCGTGATGGGGTAAATGCTTTTCTTGCCGAACATAACATTCCATCAATGATCTATTACCCTGTGCCGGGCCATCAGCAGCAAATGTTTGCGCATTATGAAACTGCAAAAGTTTCGTTGCCGGTTACTGATTGGCTTACCGATAGAGTTATTTCATTGCCTATTCATACAGAAATGGATAACGAACAATTAAATTTTATTACAACAAAAGTTTTGGAATATATAAACAGATAAAACCCTCTTATGAAAATAGCAGTCGTTGGAACAGGATATGTTGGATTGGTCACGGGTACTTGTTTTGCAGAAACTGGAAATTCTGTAACCTGTGTTGACATTGATAAAAACAAAGTTGAAAAATTATCTAACGGGCAGATCACGATTTACGAACCCGGACTCGAAAAATTATTTTTAAGAAATCAGCGGGAAGAAAGATTAAAGTTTACAACGAATCTTGAAGAAGGAATTGCGGATGCAAAAGTTATTTTTCTTGCATTGCCAACTCCACCAGGAGAAGATGGTTCAGCTGATCTGAAATACATCTTAGGTGTTGCCGATGACCTTGGTAAGATTTTGAAAGATTATAAAGTGATCGTTGATAAAAGCACTGTTCCCGTCGGCACCGCGGAAAAGGTACGTGATGTGATCGTTAAAAATTGTCAATGCGAATTTGATGTAGTTAGTAACCCTGAATTTTTACGTGAAGGTGTGGCGGTGGAAGATTTTATGAAACCTGACAGGGTAGTGATCGGTACCGAATCGGAAAGAGCAAGAAAAATCATGGCAGATATTTTTGCTCCGTTTGTTCGACAGGGCAATCCGGTGATCTTTATGGATGAAAAATCTGCCGAGCTTACCAAGTATGCTGCGAATTCATTTCTTGCGACAAAGATTTCCTTTATGAATGAAGTAGCAAGATTATGTGAGTTACTCGGCGCTGATGTTGATATGGTTCGTCGTGGAATTGGAAGCGATGACAGGATCGGTAAAAGATTTTTATTTCCTGGTATTGGCTATGGCGGTTCCTGCTTTCCAAAGGATGTACAGGCATTGGTAAGATCTGCATCGGATGTTAAATATGATTTCAGGATACTTGAAGCAGTAATGGAAGTAAATGAAAAACAAAAAGTGTATTTAATTCCCCGCATAAAAAAATATTTTAATAGTAATATGACTGGTAAGAAAATTGCTTTGTGGGGACTGGCCTTTAAACCAAACACAGATGACATCCGGGAAGCTCCAGCGCTTTATCTTATCGAAGAATTATTAAAAGCCGGCGCATCGATTGCCGCATTTGATCCTGAGGCAATGAAAAATGTGAGAGACATTGTTGGTGACAAGATCACTTTTACCGAAAATCAATATGATGCTCTAAATAATTGTGATGCATTGATCATTGCAACTGAGTGGAGTGAATTCAGAACACCTGATTTTGATAAAATGACCGAACGAATGAAGAACAAAGTGATCTTCGACGGCAGAAATGTTTTTGATCTTTCGCAAATGAAAGACCTCGGGTTTTATTATGAAAGCATCGGAAGAAAAACTATCATTCCTTAACTAATGTTTATGGAGAAAAAGACGACATTAATCACTGGCGCCGCAGGTTTTTTAGGCTCACATCTTTGCGACCGGTTCATCAATGAGGGTCATCATGTCATTGCAATGGATAATTTGATCACCGGTGATATAAAGAATATCGAACATCATTTTTCAAATAAAAATTTTGAGTTTATTGAGCATGATGTTACAAAACATATTGAAATACCTGGCAAGCTTGATTATATTCTTCATTTTGCATCCCCGGCCAGTCCGATCGATTATTTAAAAATCCCTATACAGACCCTGAAAGTTGGGGCACTAGGTACACATAATTGTCTTGGCCTTGCAAAAGCAAAAAATGCAAGAATGTTAGTTGCGTCAACGAGTGAAGTGTATGGTGACCCTTTAGTACATCCGCAAAATGAAGATTATTGGGGAAATGTAAACCCTGTTGGTCCAAGAGGTGTATATGATGAAGCGAAACGATATATGGAAGCCATCACAATGGCCTATCATAGTTTTCATGGAGTGGATACAAGGATCGTTCGCATATTTAATACATATGGCCCGAGAATGAGATTGAATGATGGAAGAGCGTTGCCTGCTTTTATTGGACAAGTATTGCGTGGAGAAAACCTTACCGTGTTTGGTGATGGATCACAAACAAGAAGTTTTTGTTTTGTGAATGATCTTGTTGAAGGAATTTATCGTTTGCTGATGAGTGACTATTACATGCCGATGAATGTTGGCAATCCTGATGAAATTTCATTGAAAGATTTTGCAGAGGAAATACTTGCGCTAACAGGTAATAAAGTAAAAATTATTTATAAGCCATTGCCTGTTGATGATCCGAAACAAAGACAACCTGATATTACAAGAGCAAAAAAATTGCTGGGTTGGGCACCAAAGGTTTCAAGAAAAGATGGTTTAAAAATTACCTATGAGTATTTCAGATCTCTTGCACCTGAAGAATTAAATAAGCAGCCAAAGGAGTTTGTGAGTAAGCGATAAATGAATTGGAATTTTAATTATGAAAACTATTAAAACTTTAAACGAAAGATGTACGAGGAATTAATTGATAAGAAAGCGAAATTAGCAGTGATCGGATTAGGATATGTCGGAC
>DASYQG010000492.1:0-13839 GCA_036005825.1 Chitinophagaceae bacterium
GTGGTAGAAAAATTAAAGCAAAAAGGAGTTCTTTGTTCCATGACCGCTTCTGATCGTGTAAGGTTGGTTGTACACCTTGATATTACTGAAGAAATGGTTAATAAAACAATTGAGATAATAAAAGCTATCTAAGATAATATGTTACCTAAAATCAATCCAACAACTACAGCAACCTGGAGATCATTGCAAGAACATTTTTTTGAAATGAAAAATGTTCATATGAGAGAATTATTTAAACAAGACCCGGATCGGTTTTCAAAATATTCCATTTTCAATCGTGATATTGTTTTTGATCATTCCAAAAATATTATAAATGATAAAACAATTCAATTACTACTTCAATTGACGAAAGAGTGCAAATTAAAAGACGGTATTGACGCCATGTTTAATGGAGAAAAAATAAATGAAACAGAAGGAAGGGCAGTTCTTCATACAGCATTAAGAAATCTTTCAAAAGAACCTGTTTTTGCTGAAGGCGTAGATGTGATGCCTGAAGTAAGAAAGGTATTGAAGCAGATGAAAAATTTTTGCAATCGTATACATGATGGAAGATGGAGGGGATACACCGGAAAAAGGATAAAGTATATTGTCAATATAGGTATTGGTGGTAGTGATCTGGGTCCGTTAATGGTAACCGAGGCTTTGAAACCATATTGGCTGGAAGATATTCAAACATATTTTGTTTCGAACATCGACGGTACCCATATCGCTGAGGTTTTAAAGAAAATAAAGCCAGAAAGAACACTTTTTCTTATCGCATCAAAAACATTTACTACGCAGGAAACAATGACGAATGCTTTTACAGCAAGAGAATGGTTTCTTGAACATGCCGTCGATGAAAAACATGTTGCCAAACATTTTGTTGCCTTAAGTACAAATGAATCTGAAGTTGTAAAATTCGGTATCAATAAAAGGAATATGTTCCAGTTTTGGGATTGGGTCGGAGGTCGTTATTCACTCTGGAGTGCTATTGGTTTATCAATAGCGTTAACTATTGGGTATAAAAATTTTGAAGAATTACTGGCTGGTGCTTATGACAGCGATCAGCATTTTAAAAACACTTCGTTTGAAAAGAATATTCCGGTGACAATGGCTTTAATTGGTTTATGGTACACTAATTTTTTCGGTGCACAAAGCGAAGCCATACTTCCATATGATCAATATCTCCATCGCTTCGCTGCCTATTTTCAGCAGGGAAATATGGAAAGCAATGGAAAATCAATAGACAGGAATGGAGAGCAAGTCGAATACTCAACCGGCCCGATCATTTGGGGCGAACCGGGAACAAATGGCCAACATGCATTTTATCAATTGATACACCAGGGCACACCCCTGATCCCTTGTGATTTTATTGGAGTAGCACAAAGTCATAATCCAATTGGTGATCATCATCAAAAACTCATGAGCAATTTTTTTGCCCAAACAGAAGCATTAATGAATGGAAAAACTGAACAGGAAGCAGCGCTTGAATTAGAAAAAGCGGAGTTAAACAATGAAGAAATTTCGAAACTCCTCCCCTACAAAGTTTTTGCCGGCAACAAACCCACAAATTCTTTCTTAATAAAAAAGATTACTCCATTTAGTTTAGGACAATTGATCGCTTTATATGAACATAAAATTTTTGTGCAGGGAATTATCTGGAACATTTACAGCTTTGATCAATGGGGTGTTGAGCTTGGAAAACAATTAGCGAATAAAATTTTACCCGAATTAAAGGATGATGAAAAAATTTCGTCGCACGATTCTTCCACCAATAGCTTAATAAACATATTTAAGGAAATGAAAAATGATCTAACTTAACAGGAAATAAACCTGCTATGAAAAGATTATTCTTCTTACTGCCTGTTTTATTTTTCATAAAGGTATCTGCCCAGGACCCGTACGATGATTATAAAAAGTTTAAAGAAAAGATTCTGCTTGACAGTTTAAAAGCGTGGAAGAAATTTGATATGACAATAGATTCATCTCATTTTTGGAATCAGAAAATGAAAAACGCGGCAATATTTCAGCCTATGGGAAAATTGATTTTTATACAAGCAAATGGAACTAAGGTTTATTCTTTACCTCAAGACAATATGATCTGCTTTGTTCCTGATCTTTCACAATACAATTACAATATGCCAAATCCTGCAAAAAAGAAAGTAATAGGTATGCCTCCAGGCTCGATACCTCAGTATAAAATAATTCCGGATAATAAAAGATGATTAATTATAAAGCCCCTTCATCGAAGGGGCTTGGTTTATATATAAATCAGCTTCGGTTTACTTGATCGCTTTCAAATTATAGATCTTGCCTCCTGTTTCAACTTTTACAGAATAAACGCCATGAGCTAATAGCTTATTCGTGGTATTTATTTGTAATGAAGTTTGAATGTAATTATTATATGCTGCTTCATATACTTTACTTCCCCTCATATCATAAATGCTTACAGCAACTTTACCATTCGGAGTTTTGGCAAATTGGATATTAATGCTATTTATTATAGGATTACTTGCAAGATAAACATCCTGCTTACCAATGGTATTTTTCACCAATACTACATCACTATAATCAAACGTGTTATCAATATCAACTAACTTCAAGCGATAGTAGTTGAATTCTACTGCACGTTGTGGATCTGTGAAGCTGTAGTTTCTTGTTGAATTGCTATTACCAGCTCCTGCAACAAAACCGATCTTTCTAAAATTGATACCATCCAATGATTTTTCAATTTCAAATCCTTTACTGTTTTGCTCAAATGAAGTCGACCAATTCAACTTAACATTTTCATTTTGCAATTTTCCGGTAAAGCTTAATAGTTTAATTGGCAATGTTCCTTGTGCGCCAGGTATACCTGCTCCAAAGCCGGAGAAACCATTACTGAATGTGTAAGTCAGGCTATAATGTGTTCCCAGTGTACCTAATGTTGGAGTTACCACTTGTACTGTTCCTACTCCATCTGGTTCTGGTGTTGCCGGAGTTACATTACTGATCTGGCTAGGCAATTTGATCAATTGGATATTTGCCCATGATTGACCGGTTGCAGTTTGCCAGCCGGTTACTTCGGCTGATGATAAATAAAGTGTAATTGCATATTGGCCCAATGAATTATTATTTGTTGGAATTACCCTGAACGTTTTATTCATCAGGTAGTTCGCTGTATTTGTATTCCAGAATTGTGAACTACCAGTTCCTGCACGGTCTATTTGAATACTTGTACATCCGTAATCATGCGAACTTAAATTTTGAATTCTTCCGATGAGTTCTCCATCTGCTGAAGAATATAAATAGACATCTGCATTGGGACCGAGGTAAACTGATTTTGTGGAATTCAATGCAGATTCGATAGGAGTTTGCGGAATACTTTGGATAAAATTGAATATCGGTCGAGCTGCACTGTAAGTATTGGCTGTGCTTAATGAACATCCTGCAGTTCCTCCGGCATTCGTAATGATCCATGTCGATGCACCAACTCCCGCTGCCAATGGTGTATTTGATACTTGCAGAGCATCAGCAGCAGATGTTGAATTCCCATTGTCAAAACATGCCTGCATTAAAATATTGCTCGTACCATCCCACGTAAATGGCGTGGTAAAAGTAATAGTTTGCCAGCCTGTTCCTGGAACTGTATAATTATTAGAATAAACTTGTGTTAGTGATGTTGAAACAAAACCGGTATTTAAATTTGTAGCTGAAGTATTTGCCATTGAAATCGTGAACCCATTATATGCATTGGTGGACGATTTTGTAGCTACATTCCATGCAAGCGCAGTTATTTGCCTGTTACTCACTAATCCAGCTGCAGTTAATTCAGAAGCGGTGATCAGGAACTGAGTTTTTGCCTTTTTATTTCCACCCTGGAAAGGCGAAGTTGTTGTTGAATTAAGGTCGTTCGTTCCCAAAGTATATGTTACACTTGACGCTCCTGTTGGCGCAGAGTCATTATCATTAATTGTAAAAGTATAAGTTTGATTTGCAGATCCTGCTTGCGCATTTGTAGTACCCGAGATTGTATATGTCAATGTAAATGTTTGCGCTGCTTCTACCTCTGCATCATCATAAATACGAAGGTTGATTGTTTTAGATGCAGTTGATCCATTAGTAAACACTAATGAATTGCTTGGTGAAGCAAAATTTCCATTTGTTGTGAATTCATAATCGATACCTTGCGTAGCTGTGGCGCCACCTTGTATTGCAACTGTAACGGTTGCATCACCTGTAGGCGCATTTGCTATTTGCATATTGATTGAATAATCAGTATAGGAACGACATCCATTTGTGGAAGTTGTTAACTCAGTAGCAGATGCAGATGATGAAGCGAAACTAATATCCGGTGTTGTACTAATTGGAACAACTGCAGTAAACAATCCGCGGCCATGAGTCGCAGCAGCGATCGTCCTGTCGCTGGCACGATATTGCAACATATCAACTCTCACATTAGCAAGGCCAGAATTTGTAGGGTCCCAATCAGTTGAAGCGCCGTTAAGATTATCCGTTGACCAAACACCTAGATCAGTTGCGATCAATGCCCAATCAGAATTTCTTGGATCGAACATTGCCCAACGAACCGGCATATCAGGAAGATTTCCTTCCACAGCCGTCCATGTTGGCAAGGCTTGATTGGCATTTAATGATTCATAAATACTGGTGACACCGTAATTGCTATAGGTAACAAGTATGTGATCTTCATTGGCAGGATCAATTGCAATGCAAGAAACGCTACCAGTCCCTGTCCTTATCACCGTACCTGTTAATGCTGTTCCGGTATTTGCATTATCAACTTTTACAACAGATCCATTGCTTAAGCCAAAATAAACTCTATTAGAAGTTAATGGAGAAACGGCAACATGACGGACACCTGCTGTTCCGAAATTAGTTACTGTTACATTATCGGTGTTTGATCCGCCGGTTCCTGCATCATTCCACCTGAAATAATTGCCGTTTATATTACCTGCATATAAAATATTGGCATTATCATCGTAGTCACTAGGGTTGATGAATGGTGTTGTTGTCCCGCTTCCACCAAATGACTTGGGAGAAAAAGAAGTACCACCATTTGTAGATACATAGAAATTTTTATACACATAAGATGTGATCTGGATATTGGCATTGTCCTGGTCAATATGGCAAAACCCACCATCACCGCCTGTAGCATTGCTGGTATTATTTATACCGGCAGATGAGAATTTTTGTGTTCCATTATCCTGTGCTCCAGCGAGAAAATAATTTGTCAATGTTGGGTGAATGGCGGTTGCATAAAATTGAGTTACGTTGTAACCGGTAACTCTCGACGTAAAATTTATGCCAGCATCGGCGGTTCTGTAAATTCCTCCATCATTACCTGCTAAGAATTCTGTTGGTGAACCAGGTTTAAAAATAATCGCATGATTATCGGCATGGATATCTGCACCAGCACAGCCCCCAAAAGTTGACCACCTGGTTATTTGCGACCACGTGTTTCCGGCATCTGTTGATTTCATAATATCAACCCCACCTATAAATACTGTATTTGCATTAGATGGATCAACGGCCGCAATAAGATCATACCAGGCCTGCGATCTTGTGAAATCAGTACCTGGTGTGCCCTGGTCGCACCAGGTTGGGGTTGTTAGCGTATTCCATGTTGGAGTAGCTGCGGTTGCATCGGACGTTGACATTATTTTTTTTATTCCATCGGTATTAGGCGCATTATTATCGTGTAGCAATGCGTAAATCCTATTCTGGTCAGTTGGTGCACATGCTAATTCAATACGTTCTTCATCTGCAGCAGAAGTATAAATTTTTGTCCAGTTAACGCCTCCATCTGTTGAACGATAGATACCATCTGTTGAAAAAATACCTATACTACAATAAATATTTCCATCATTTCCTATCTCCAGGTCAGCCGCCCTATCGTTTGAACCACCTCCCGTACCATTACCCAACACTTTTATCCATGTGCTACCACCATTAGCTGACCTTTGGACACCGCCATTTCTTGTTGCTGCAAGTACAACACCTGTACTTGTTACCACAATTTTCTGAACAAAGTAAAATGTCGAGTTATTTGTTGAAGCTATCTGCGACCAGGAAGCTCCTCCATTTGTAGATTTCCAAATTCCAAGACCCTGAATGAAATCCACATTACCCCAACCTTCACCTGTCCCGGCGTAAATATTTTGTGAGTTTGATGGATCTTGTGCAAGTGTGGATATTGCAAGATTACCCATAAAGTCATCAAGTCTTGTCCATGTTGGTATACCTGCAGTGATATCATTTGTTACCCATAAACCTCCACCCACACTACCTGCAAAAACTTTTTTATAACCATTGCCGGCATCATTCAGATCATACATAATTGCTCTTGTTCTGCCGCCAACATTATTTGGTCCTCTTTCGCTCCAGCTTATACCAGAAATAGCTGTTGTAGTTCTGCTACTATTAAATGCTGCCAACTTTTGCTTTCGATAATTATCAGCAGCCATTAATCGCTCTCTAGGTACTCTATTGAGTGCAGGATCTTTTGTTAGTTCAATTTCATAGGCCATCGCAAGATCAATACCATCTTGGCGGGTATCTTTATCCATGTCGTCTTCACCCACTTTCTCTTCATGCTCTTTTTCTTTTCCTTTGTGCTTTTTTTCTGAAAAATGTTCCCAGGTAAAGTATCCGAAAATACAAAGGAGGGCAACAAGCACTACAAGTGTAGGTCTCTTTTGCATAGAAAATTGGATTTATAAATACAATAACCTATTCAGGCTAAGTGATTAAACGGAAACAAAATATAAAAATTGCAACAACAAAGAAGCCCTCAAAATACTTGAGGGCTCTACTTAGTATAATTACTTAAATAGCGTTACCATTTATCTACATCCTCATGTGTCCCATTATCGGATGGAGTTGGAGTTGGTTCCGTTTCCGGTTCCGTTTTTTCGTTATTCACTGCTACTTCAGGAGTTTCACCTTCGCCATTTTCAGAAGGCACATTATCATGATTGAATGCATCAAAGTCAAAATCGGGCATCAGCTCTGTCTTTACATAATCAACGGCTTCGCCGAGTGCTTTGATAAACTTATTAAAGTCTTCCTTATAAAGAAAGATCTTATGACGGTCATAACCGTTATCATTAAATCGCTTACGGCTTTCAGTAATGGTTAGATAATAATCATTACCGCGGGTTGTCCTTACGTCAAAGAAATAAGTCCTGCGTTTACCAGCACGAATTCGTTTGCTGTAAATGCTTTCCATTTTGTTTTCGTTGTTGTTCTCGTACGCCACAGTTGGTGTTTTACTGATTTAATAATCACATTCTTAGGAAGTCACAAATATAATTATGTTTTTGATATAGCCAAATTTGTAGGGATTTTGTTTCCCTGCCTTTTAGGGTTTTTTAGCGGGCCTGAGAGTCCTGTTGCTGCTGGCGGTTATACAATTCTGTATAGAATCCGTTCATGTTCAACAATTCTTCATGTGTACCCTTCTCAACTATTTGCCCGTCTTCAATTACGACTATCTTATCAAAATGAAAAAGGGAAAAGATCCGGTGAGTTATAATGATCGCAGTCCTGTTTTCAAGGTATTCGTACAAGTTTCCGATGATCTCGTTTTCGGTTTTTGCATCCACTGCACTCAGGCAGTCATCAAAGATCACTAATCGATGGTCTTTTATTAATGCCCGGGCAATTGATATTCTCTGTTTCTGTCCACCACTTAACGTAACCCCTCTTTCTCCTATCAAGGTTTCATATTTTTCTCCAAATCCCAAAATGTCTTTATGAACACTTGCTTGCATTGCCGCCTTTTCAACTTGCATCATATTGCCATTTTTTATTCCGAATGAAATATTGCTAGCAACAGAATCGCTAAAAAGAAAAACATCCTGGGGAACATAAGAAATTTGTTCACGTAATGATTTAAGATCAACTTCCCGGATATCTGTTTTTTCAAGTTCAATGGTTCCTTTTGTCGTGTCATACATTCTGAGCAACAATTGCGCAACTGTAGATTTTCCGCTGCCCGTTCTTCCAATGATCGCAACCTTCTCGCCTTTTTTAATTGACAAACTAAAATTCTTTAATGCCTCAATACCCGTATGAGAGTAAGTAAAATCTACATTATCAAATTCAATATTGCCCTCGATATTAATTTTTTTAGCTAGTGGCTGATCATAAATAGCAGGCTTAGTATCTAAAAATTCATTTAATCTTTTTTGTGATGCGGCTGCCCGTTGGATCATGCTGGCAGTCCAGCCAATAGCACTGACAGGAAACGTAAGCATATTTATATAGATCACAAATTCTGTAATTGTTCCCAGTGACATTCGTCCCGGTTCATTTATATAATAGTAGCCACCGATCATGATGGTAAGCAGGGTGCTTAATCCAATAAGCAATGCCATAGAAGGGAAATAAAGCGATTCAACTTTAGAAAGCCCGATCGCATTTTTTTTATACTCTTCACTGTTCTTTTCAAAGAAACCTAACATTGCCTTTTCCTGGACAAATGATTTAATAACACGTATGCCGGAATAAGATTCTTGAGCATTTGTTGTAAGATTGGCAAGCAGGGCTTGTATCCTTTCACTTCTTTTATTGATAATACTGTTTACATAATAAATGGTGATGGCAAGTATGGGTAAGGGCGCAAGCACATACACTGTCAGCTCCACATCTTTTTTTAGCATGTAGAATAAGCTAAGAGAAATAAGCGCCACAAGATTAATAAGATACATAATGGCCGGACCGGTAAACATTCTTACTCTTGCAACATCTTCTGCCATCCGGCTCATCAGGTCGCCGGTACTATGTGTTTTGTAAAATGAAGTATCAAGCTGCTGATAATGCTGAAACACTTCATTTTTTTGATCGTATTCAATATGCCGGCTCATAACAATGATTGTTTGCCGCATCAGGAACATAAAAAATCCACGAAGCAACGCAAGTAGTAAAATGGTGATGCCACAAAGAATAACGATCTTGGACAGATCAGAACTTTTGGAATAATTTATTTCTACCCAGTTAATAAATTTTAGCACAAAGAAATCATACTCACGGTCAGGCCTTGTAGTAACGGGCTTGATAATGCCTCGTGTTGCATCAATGCTTTTTTGAACATGATCGATTATAAACCTGGTAACCTGCGGTACCAGTACTGCGAAGTAGTTTGAAGTAATAATAAATAATGCGCCAATGCCAAGCCTTACCCTGTATTTCCAAAAATATTTATTTAGGGCTTTAAGTTGTTTCATTCAACTACAAAAATAAGTTTATGCCCTGATGTAAATTGGAATAGTTTGTTACGATGAAGTAAATATTTTTTCAAAAAAAGAGCCGTCTCGCATTAGGCGAGACGGCTCTTTACATATATCTATATCATCTTAGCGTTGTATAAATACTTTGCCTACAGCTTCGGTATGGGTATACTTATCAAACACATGCACGAAATAAATCCCGGTAGCCTGCCCACTAAGATCAAATTGCATAGGGAAATAACTACTATTTGAAATAAATGATTTCTTCTCCACAAGTACTCCTGCACTATTTGTAATAGTAACTACTTTGGTTCCAAAATTCCAATAACTATAAAGTCTTACTGTAAACTGTCCACTGGTTGGGTTAGGATATATGAATAACCAATCAGCAAGCAAGGCTTTTACATCAACATCAGGAGATGTGTTGGAACAGCCATTAATATCTGTTACAGTTACATTATATTTCCCAATTCCATTTACATCCGCTATTACAGAACGTGTATTCGCACCCGGGATGATCGCATTATTAAATCTCCACACATAGCTTACAGGACTTGGTACACTTCCAGCAGTAACATAAGTTGTAGTGCCGGGCTTAACCTGGTCAATAGGAGCTACAGAAGCAGTTACAACGGGCAAAGCAAACACAGTTAAAATTGCTGGAGTGGTAAATACAGTACCACATGAAACAACTGTAGCAACCGAACGATAACGATTCCCGTTTTGTGTCATTGACAAATTACTTAAAGTAAGTATGGCAGATGTTGCTCCGTTTATATTGGAATAATTAAACCCGCCATCTGTGCTAACCTGCCATTGATATGAGGGTGAACTTCCAGATACCGCAGCTGTAAAGCTTATACTTGTGCCAACACAACCTTTACCATCAACAGGATTTGTTGTAATAATAGCCGGTGTGTTTACTGTAATTGTCGCAGCAGCTGATGTTGTATTTGCCTGCGTACATGTTCCGTTCATCACCACCCTGTATTGATAACTACTCATTGCCAAAGTTGCTCCCGTAATGTTCAGCGTTTTTGAAGTAACTCCGGAATAAGTACTATTGTTTGTCAAGTCAGTAAATGTGCTGCCGACATTTGTACTTATTTGCCATTGATAAGTAAGGTTTGTTCCTGTTGTTTCAATTGCTATTGACCCATTGCCGCCATTACATATAAAAGTGTTTTGTGGTTGAGAAGATATGTTGGCGCTAAAGCATTGTTGTATATCCACGGTATAATCTTCCACCTGTCCTGTTGTTGATGTACCGCATGATGTTGCATTCGGTCCATTACCGGTATCATGAAGCCTTATCCGCAATTTTGTTCTTCCTGCAAGAACAGATGCTGATAATGCAGGGATTGTAATATTACCTGTAACTATACCTGATGCAAGCGGACCGGTTGAAGTATATACAGTTTCTCCTGCATCATTAAAATCACCATTGTGGTTAAAGTCTATAAAGATCTTTACTTCATCAGTTGGAACAAATGAAGAAATAGTTGTTGAAAATGGAAGTGTCGAATTATTTGGGAATAGATAAACAGTACTTGAAATACTTAAAAAGTTTTCAAATCCTGCCGTTGAGCTTGATGTATTATTAATTGTGTTGTAAGTGAAATTAGAGATTTTTTCACCAGTGGTATTGTTAGCAGAAGCGTTGCAATAAGGGATCCAACGGTAGATCTGACCTGTTGCAGGTTTTGTAAGAATGGTACTTGTTTCCACTGTTGAACTTACAGCTGGATTATCACTTGCATCATTTAATGATAGAAAACTATTGTTGCCAGTGCCGGTTGCAGTTAGGCCAATAGAAGCGCCGCCGCTACTTGTGGCGATTGAACCTGCTTCTTGCTTATATATGAATTCTATAATGTTGGTGGTTTCATATAGCTTAACCTGGAAAGAAATGGCACCAACCGTTGCATTAAAATCCCATTTCGCATTTGTCCATTCAATTGTAAGCACCTGGTTAGGACTTGTCCCTGATAATTGATAAGTAACTCTCCCACTTGCCACCATATCATGATCATCCCATAATGGAGCAATCAATGGACGCTGATTAGCAGCAGGACCAGATGCAAGATTATTGGTCCATGTATCTACATTATTTGCAAGCGCAGTGGTGTTAAAAGATGCCCAACCATTTGCGCATGGTTTAATGGATGTATAGTTTGTTCCATTATAATTAAATGTAAATCCTATGGGAATCGCATTTGCTGGTGTTGTAATTCCATCATCATAATTAGTAGCTGCATTGTAAGTCAGTACTACAGCTGTACCACCTGTAAGTGGTGTGAATGTACCATTTACTGCCTTGAAAGCATAATTGGGTGGCTGCGCATTCGCTCTTGAAAACAATAGAACAATAAAAAATAAAAGGGTAAATATTCTTTTTATCATGGTTACCGATTTGTTGAGTTAAGGATTCAAAGCTTCAGGAATTTTTTTTAGCATATTAGGAAGGAGGTCGTCCATAACAACCTCCTTCATGATGCTTTTATTTTTTCAATATAGTTTTAACGAGCTTGGTTCCAGGGTAGCTTACTTTCAGAACATACACCCCACTGGAAACCAGACCGTCAGTATTGATCGTGAAGGTTGAAACCTGGCTTGGTCCAATATAGCGTTTAACTAATGCGCCTTTTGTATCATAGAAATCAAATACAACTACTGTATTTGTCGCTGGGCGTGCCAGCCGTGCTATGATATAATTTGTAAATGGATTTGGTGATATAAACAATTGTTGCGGCGCATCATCTTTCTTAATGAAGATCGTATTACTGTACAACACATATCCATCTGAGTGTTGCATCTTTATTCTATAATAATTGTATTGTACATTTTCAATATCAACAAAATGATAAGTGGAGGGTGTCAGTTTATTACCGGCTGCTTGTACGATACCAATACGATGGAAGTTTGTACCATCATATGATTTTTCCACTTCAAATACGCCACTGTTTATCTCTGCAGAAGTTGTCCATGTAAGGTTTATGTTATTTACAGCTGCTTGCCCGCTAAGAACAAGTATTGTATTCATTCTTCCAGGTACACCAAAACCATAGCCACCAAGCCCGGTTTCAAATATTCCTGATAATGTATAACCGTCCGGTCCAAAAGTTCTTTTCACTGCATCGATAACTTTAATTGATCCTGCTCCATCAGGCTGTGCATTTGCTGGCGATACATTGCTTATTCTTGATGGCAGTTTTATGATCTGTATACTATCCCATGGTTTTCCTGTTGCAGCTTCCCAACCCTCTTTCTCTGCCTTAGTAAAGTAGAATGTTACTTCATACCTGCCCGTTGCATTATTCGTTGTTGGTAGAATGCGGAAGGTTTTATCCATTAGATAATTTCCTGTGTTGTTATTCCAGAACTGTTTAGTACCGGTTCCTGCTCTATCAATTACAAACTGTGTGCATCCATAATCATGATTGGATAAATTCAGCACACGACCAAGAATCTCGCCGTGTGGAGTCTGACTGAAATTGCTTGTTATATAAAAGAAGTCTTTATTTGGTCCATGATATTCAGTTTGACTCGTATTTAAAAGAGTTGCGATTATGTGGCCCTTGCTCGCATTGAATGTGATATTTATCCTGTTATCACTCACAAATGCTGCATTAAGAGAACAGCCGGTTGCCGTACCTGTCGTATAATTTGAATAAGTCGATCCACGAACAGCTGCGCCGAGTGGTGCAGAATTTCCTTCGGCAAGATCGGCAGCAGGATCAGCTGTTGCTGAGCCATTGTCAAAACATACTTGCACGATCACATTTGACACGCCATCCCATTGGAACGGGGTAGCAAAATTGAACAAATTGGATCCAGTTACAGAACTATAATCTCCTGACCATACTTGTGTGAAAGATGCGGCAGGTGCCGTAAATCCTGCGCCTAAATTAGTCAGTGTTGAATTTGCCATCGAGATAGTAAAACCCGTGTATGACTTTGTACTATTCTTTGTCTTTATCTTAAATGCAAGCGAATTAATATTGGAAACGCCGGTGAAACCTGCGGCCTGTAATTCTGCAGCAGTGTACAAAGCCTGCATGCGATGACGGATCCTGTTGCTTGCAAACGGTGATGTTGCATTCACATCAAGATTATAAGTGCCGATCGAATTAGTTGTAGAGCTAAATCCGAACGGAGGTTGCCCATCATTATTGTCATTGATGACCATGGTATGCTTGCGCATGTATTCTGAAACTCCTGGTACTGCATTTGAATTTCCACTGATAGTATATCCAATGGTAAACATCTCAGAAGACTCTACTTCCACATCGTCATAAACTCTCACAGTAATTGTTTTTACGCCTGAAAAACCGTCAGGGAATATTTGTTGGTGGGATATATTATTGAAATCGCCATTAGTGGTAAAATCGAAATCAACTCCTTCTAGTGCAGTACCACTGGCTGCGATCCCCTCCATGGAAGGTGTGCCTGTCGATTGAACATTATAAGTAACTGTTGCATTGCCTGCCACCGGTGCGATCATGCTCACATCGATATTATAATCAGTAAACCTGCGACAAGTTGTAGATCCCGAAGTTGCTTCTGTAACAATTTTGTAAGGATTCAATATCCTTACTTCCGGAGCCGGAGGCGTGAGTTGTCCTGTATA